>JAQIDD010000233.1 GCA_027858215.1 Candidatus Delongbacteria bacterium
ATTTAAAGAGGCTTTTAATTTTCCGGCTAAAGTATCCGTAAATTGTGAAGCCACAGGGGTGGCTACATGTAAATATAAATCAGAAAAAACGAATCCAAATATTGAAGTTATTGGTGTGGATGAAAATTACCTGGCTGTATCAAACTATGATTTGGCCAGGGGAAGAAATTTTACGCAGCAGGAAGCGCAAAGCAATGTGCCTTTTGTCATCATTGGGTCAGCAATAGCTTTAGAATTATTTACAGGGAATGAAAATCCCGTTGGCAAAAAAATTCAGGTTGGAAATGCTACTTATTCTGTCTTGGGTGTGCTAAAATCTCAGGGAACGAGTTTTGGAGGCACCGGTGATAAATTTTGCCTGATTCCAATTTCCAACATGAGAAAAACCTTTGCAGGCTATTATGATTATTCATACCGTATAACAATTATGCCTTTGAGTCCTGATGATCTGGAGCTGGCAAAAGATGAAGCCGAAGGAACTTTCAGGCGTATCCGTAGATTAACTTTATACGATGAAAATGATTTCCGCATTCGCAGTGCCGACCGTGTGTCAAATATGATGCTGGAAAACATTAGTGTGGTAACCATTGGCGCAACAATCATTGGCCTGATTACACTGATAGGAGCAGGTATCGGGCTGATGAACATCATGTTGGTATCTGTGGCTGAAAGAACACGGGAAATTGGTGTCAGGAAAGCGCTGGGGGCTAAAGCTTCCACAATCAAACAACAATTTTTATTTGAGTCGGTTTTCATTGGTCAACTGGGAGGTGTCTTAGGTATTGTGTTTGGAATCCTGGCCGGAAATGGAGTTGCTCTTATCACAGGGGGTGGTTTTATTGTCCCGTGGGGATGGGTGATTTCAGGTGTCCTTTTGTGTTTTGTGGTGGGGGTAGTATCCGGTTATTTCCCTGCCGTGAAAGCCTCACGTCTTGATGCGATTGAAGCACTCAGGTATGAATAAAAAAACCGACCTGGTTTCATCAGGACGGTTTGGATATGAAAGAAAAAATATATTTATATTAACCTGGGAATTAAGTCCACAACCCGTGTTGAGTAAGCCCATTCATTATCATACCAACTGACGACTTTTACCATATTATCAGTAACCATGGTAAGTGATGAATCAAAAATTGATGAATGTGGATTTTTGATAATATCAACAGAAACCAATGGATCAGATGTGTATTGTAATATGCCTTTCATTTCGTTTTCAGCAGCATTTTTAAAGGCACTGTTGATTTCATCTTTGCTGGCTGTTGTTTTTAGTGAAGCGGTGAAATCTACAAGTGAACCATTTGGTGTCGGCACACGAATGGCCATGCCATCTAATCTGCCGTTAAGCTCCGGGATAACTTTTCCAACTGCAATGGCTGCACCGGTTGTAGTAGGTATTTGAGAGACAGCAGCAGCCCTGCCACGACGTAAGTCCTTGTGAGGTGAATCCAGGGTAACCTGGTCATTGGTGTAAGAATGAATGGTGGTCATTAATCCCTTGTTTATCCCAAACTTGTCGTGCAGCACTTTGACAACGGGAGCCAGGCAGTTTGTTGTGCATGAAGCGTTGGAAACACATGTATGTTCAGGCTTTAGTACATCATCGTTTACCCCCAGGACAATCATGGCATCAATTTCATCTTTAGCCGGAACAGTCAAAATTACTTTTTTTGCTCCGTTTTTCAGGTGATCGCCGTATCCGCCTTTGGCATCTTCCCGTTTCCTGAAAATACCGGTTGATTCAATTACTACATCCGGTGTGGATTGCCAAGGGATGGATGCAGGGGATTTTTCTGCATGCACAGGAATTTCAAGGCCATCTACCACCAGATAGGAATCTGTATATGACACTGTTTTGTTATAAATCCCCTGTGTTGAATCATATTTTAACAAGTTGGCTAATGTTTTGGTATCTGTCAGATCGTTGATTCCAACAATATTCATATTGTCCCTTTCAACAGCAATTTTAAAATCACTTCGGCCAATACGACCGAATCCGTTAATAGCTACATTTATTTTTGACATAGTATTAAATTTTTATATGATAAATAATGAATGCAAAAATAATAAAGGCCTTGCTAATTAGCAAAGCCTTTATTGTATGTCGTTCTTTCATTAGTTTACAACAAACCGTGATACTTCAACAGCGTTTCCATCATCAATATGGATGATGTATGTGCCTCTGCTTAGCTTACTCACATTTATAGATTTGTTATGAAGGCCTTTAATTAAACCATTGAATTGTTGTTGTTTCAACATTC
>JAQIDD010000272.1 GCA_027858215.1 Candidatus Delongbacteria bacterium
GGGGAAATTGTGAAGATTTATAAAAACACCACAACACTTTCGGATGAGTCTCTGCCATCCGGCAAGCCTGCGATTTATGTCGTTGAAGTCAATGGTGGCTATTGCGACAAACATGGTATTGAAGCCGGGGATATGGTGGAATTTTGATTGTATCCAGGTATGCTATATTGCGCAAACTACCCATTTGTCCAGCAGGCATTTACAAAATACTCAATAAAACTAAACATTTTCCTCAATACGCTGAGTAAAATGTTAAAAACTAACTGGGATATATGGGTAAAACTGCGTGAGGGCGGAGGCGGATTATCCTGCCTGCTGTGATGCGTTGGTGCTGCATGCAGGAAAGAGTGGAGCGTTGAGCGAACTACTTTGCTGCATTTGTCAGCACCCGCCAGAGCAGCTGGCAGCTAGCAGCCGAAGACCGACCCTTTTTGGTTGACCAGGCATTTTAAACTTTTCCAAAGTTCCGAACTTTGGAAAAGTTGCTTTTAGCTGTCTTCCCAAAAAGGGGCACGCCCTCACCATAAAAAAATAATACCTTCGATTGTTATTTCTCTACTTTTTCAAATCGTTGCCACCACACATCGTTATCCGTTTTCAAACCAATGAAATATGTTCCGGAAGCTAATTTGCCAAGCTCAATGGATATACGGTCAGGATAAGAAGCATCAAGAGATTTTTCCACCAAGCGTTTGCCCTGCAAATCTACCACCAACACGTCAGTGATGTGATATGAAGAATCAGACAGGTCAACAAACAATTTTTCATTGGCAGGGTTTGGGTAAATGGATACCCCCGCTGATGATATATTTCCAATGGCATTTTCCTCCTGCACAGTAATGTAATCCTCTTTCACAAGTGTATCTGCGGTGCAGTAATCATTTGCAGCCACCAGCATGACTGAATATATACCAGAGGTATCATACACATGCCAGGGTTCGGCTTGTTCAGAAAAATTTTCATCACCAAAATCCCAGTAAAAATCCGTCGCATTTTCAGAATCATTGATAAAGGCAACAAATGCATCCGGGAGTTCAACTTCTGTGGATAATGCGGAAAAATCAGGTATGGGATAACCATGCTTTGTAATATTCACATTCAGGCTGGTATCTGTCATGTCGCCGCCATACCAGGCAGTGAGGCTTACCATGTAACTCCCACTTTCAGCCCAGTCCACCAACACAGTATCCAGCGATGAAAACTCAGGACTACCATTTTCAAAAAACCAGCTAACAGAATCTTCATAGGCCGATGCATTATAGAATTCAACGTTTTCATCAACACAAATATCAGTTTCACTGAATGAAAAATCCGCCACAGCTTCATGCTGGGCCAAAGCCCCATCACTGCTAATAATAGTATCAATGCCCGCATTATTTGTCAACCGGAGATTGGCATAATACATGCTGTCGTGTAACATTTCAACATCAGAAAAAACAAATGCATTCCCGGAACTTACCACTGTCCACCCCTGCACATCTGTCAAACCCGGTTCTGTGCCCAAAGCTATTTCAACAGCATTGATACCTGAATGCATGTCGCCGGGGTTATCCCAGTTAGCCGGATACTGTGTCAAACCGTAAATGGTATCTGTGTCGGTTTCTGCGCCATCACGCAGTGCCACCGCATCAGGGGATGTCCAGTCAATGTTGACATCCAGTCCGGTCACCGCCGAATAATTATCAAGGCTATCCAGCAACAGTGATTTTATCCGGCAGGATGCTGTGTCAGGGTGGGGATTCTGGTGCCAAATATGGGCATCTTCATCGCCAATTGCCACCATTTCGCTTTCATTGCGTGCTGTATATACTTTCACATCATCGTACATTACCTGTGCATTGCCTGTGCGTAATGAAAAATGCCTTCCCTCCGGATACGGGTCATCATCTATCCATTCCGATACAAGCACATCGTTGAGCCAGGCTTTTAAATCACCCGTTGAGGGGTTATAATACAATTTACAGTCATACCACTCTCCCGCATTTACCTCGGTATAATCATCGGTTTGCAGGGAATACGTGTTATCTATGTATTTGTAAAATTGCACTGTATTTTGATCAACGCGGTAATACACCATGTATGAATTGTGCCGGTTGCTTTGTTCCGCAGAGTCACAAAACACATGTATCCCTGCACGCCGGTTGTCACCAGTGCCGTTAATGTTCATTTGCCAGTGGTATAAATATGCCGTGGTATCACGCTGACGGAGCGGTATGTATAAATTTGTGTTCCCCTCAGTCTCATCGCTTTGATACAGGTGTTCATTACTGGTTTCCCAGGTACCTGCTACGTTTATCCAATCCGGATGCATCGTGAGTTGAAAATTGTCATTGAAATGGCCCCTGTCACGGTTGGCATCCCATACATTACCGTCAAAATCCACCACCTGCCAAAAACCGGCTTGTATTCCAAACCCGGAGCTGTCAACATCTGTGAATGCTGCCGTAAAATCTTCTGTTTGCCAGTTCCCTAAAACGGATATGTCTGTATAGGGCTCAAATTCACACGCCTGAATGCGTGCCGCCGTCATGACACGGATTTCCGGAAGTAAAGCCTCTAACGTATCACCCGGGCAGGCTGTCCCGCCAATGTTCACATCACGGTGGCCGCAGATTCTCGGGATGCTGCCCGTTCCTCCGCTTTGCAACACAATGTTTGCTGATTCGGTGGGATCATAACCCCTTTTATTAAACCACCATCCCAGCAATTGTTCTACCGCATCAAGCTGAACGGTTGTGGGGTAAGTAACATCTGAATTGCCCAGGAAATTTACACCAATGGATTCATCGTTTGACGCTCCCGCATGGGCACCACGGCAATCCTGGTTCAACGGGTCAGAATTCATACGGCCTTTGTATATATTCCCGTATTTATCGGTCAGGGAATTGTATCCTATATCGCTCCACCCAAGTGTATTGACATGATAATTCCAGTAACTGCGAACAACTGCTGCACCATCTGTATAAGTATCTGGTGAAGCCCCGTGATGAATCACCACATGATGGGCTGAAATAATGGTCGGGGTATAAGCCGGTTGGGTATAATAGGGGTCAAGCCACACAGACCGCGGGATTACTTCCGGGTATTCCGGGCAATCGCCGGTACGTGTCATGTCATTATCCTGGTGTTTTGGTGATGGATTGTCATGAAAATACATGTTAAACACCTGCAGTTTCACCGAATCAAGGCTTACGCTTTCAGGCAGCCGGATACGCATGGATAGTTGGCGTATGGGATACCCGTCAGACGAAAAATTCACGTCTGTCCAGTACAAATCATCCCGGATAATCCTGTCGGGCGTAAAATCGGCATCAACAGCTTTCCATGCTTCGTCCCCTGCTTTTACTTCCAGGCTTATCTCATCATAATTCAAAGGTTCTGAGGGCAAAATCCCCACACCATAACAGGTAAAATCTACGTCGGAGACACCGGAAATTTTATAAGTGTTTTGTAAGGAAGGTTCTGGTTGTGCCCAATAATAACGCATGGCATCTACTTTGAACTTACGGCTCTCATCCAGTTTTTTCACACACGCCGGTTTAAAACTGGATTGGGCAATTACCGGCAACACGTAAAAAACAATCCCGGCATACAAAAATAAACGTCTCAGTAATTGTCTTACCATAATACTTCCTTTGTTACTTTACAATGTAAAATTAACAATTTTCTATTCGGCAGCGAATTTAATTCACCATTTGTTTATGGAATTCCTGTTTTTGTGCATCTCACGAAAGGAAACCAAAATGAATGAATTATGAAAAAATTATGTATGTTAATGTCGCTTATCATCATCTGCAGTTTTGCCAATGCAGATGAAGAAACAAAACTGCAAACAACACCTTATAACATCACGGTATATACTAGTGGTGCCGAAATTTCCCGCAAAGCAAATTTCACTTACAGCCAAAATCGCCAAACCATTGTTTTTGACAGCTTATCACCGTATTTACAAAACAACAGCATCCAGGTACAAGGCCATGGTGATTTTACCATCCTGGATGTGAAATATCGCATGCATCAACCCGATCCGTTACACAAAGATGCGAATCAGAGGCCACGGCGGATCAAAATGGAAATCATGTTAATGGTAGATTCCATCCGTTTGAAAGGATACGTCGTTAGCGATTATCAAAATCAACTGGATGTATTGAACACAGAAAAAAACCTATTGCTGAACAATTCCCTTATCGCAGGCAATGGTAGCGATACCATCCCCGAGTTGCGTGAAACATTGACATTTTTCAGGGAAAAACTCAACAACATCAACAAAGAAATATTAAGGGGCCTTCTATTAATTCTTTTCTTTCAAGAAACAAATATAATGAATAATATGCAAGGCATAAATTTTTCTGAATAGCCATAGCTATTTAGAAAAACTTTAACGCAGTCAG
>JAQIDD010000280.1 GCA_027858215.1 Candidatus Delongbacteria bacterium
CTCGTATTTAAAACAGTCATTTACGAAAGTAAAATCCTTGGTTTTAAATACTTCGCAGGCCTCGAACTCAAACATTATGAACAAGACAATGATTTTATTGACGAACACTATTTAGCTCCCATTACTCAATTATAAATGAATCTTCGACTTTATTGACAACCACTAGTTAACATGTTTTAATTCTGATATAACACCGGACGGGTCATCTGCTTTAAAAACGGCAGAACCGGCAACAGCGGCATTCATGCCTGCGTCTGCCAGTTTTTTTACATTATCCGGAGATACTCCACCATCCACTTCTATGATGAGACCCGGATTTTTTTCATTTGCAAGTTGTCTTAGTATCCGGATTTTGTTCATGCTTTCAGGAATAAAACTCTGACCTCCAAAACCGGGATTTACAGACATAAGAAGTACCACATTCAGATCAGGCAATATATGTTCAAGCACATGAACAGGGGTATGCGGATTCAAGGACACTCCGGCTTTCATTCCTTCATTTTTGATTTCCTGAACACAGCGGTGCAAATGTACAACAGCCTCATAATGAACAGTCAGAATATCTGCCCCTGCTTTTCTAAACGCCTTCACATATCGCTCAGGTTTTTCAATCATCAAATGCACATCCAATGGTTTTTTAGCTGCTTTTTTTATTTGTGAGATTACGGGGAAGCCAAAGGTGATGTTTGGAACAAACATGCCATCCATAATATCCAAATGTATCCAATCAGCTTTGCTATTATTGAGCATTTCGATTTCAGAACTTAAGGTTAAGAAATCAGCAGAAAGTAGTGAAGGTGAAACAATCATTTTTTATTTACAAAGAAAAGAAAAATCCCGGAAACGCGAACTAAGCCGCAAGCATTTTTTGCGGCTGAAACGCAAAGAAATGAAAAAAATGGATTAAATGCTTATCAGGAATAATACTTATGCTTGTCTCATGGTTCTAATTGTGCACCCTAATCAGTAAAAAGTTTGTTTTGAACCATATAATACAGGTTAACAAGGATTGCGATTCTGCTTTTTTGCGGTGAGTAGTTCCTGGCATGTTTCCAGTATTTATTTTAAATATGCTCTCAGGTTTTTATGCCGGGAAGTTTGTTTTAATCTTCTTATACAGGATTCCTTCAGTTGCCTTACCCTTTCCCTGGATAAGCCATAAATCTCACCAATTTCCTCAAGAGAATGCGGGTAATAACCATTCAATCCGTAAAACATTTTGAGGATTTCGGCTTCTCGCTTATTCAACACACTCAGGGTTCTGTTTATTTCCCTGCTAAGCGATTCCTGCATTAACTCATCATCGGGGGGCTCTGATTCCTCAGACTGCAATACTTTTTCAAGTGTTCCATCCTCCTCATCATCACCCATTGGTTTATCCATCGATAATTGTTTAGCAATGTTACTAAGGTGTTCTTTCACATCACCAAGGCCTATTTCCATCAATTGTGCAATTTCTTCATTCGATGGGTCCCTTTGAAATTCTTGTGCCAGTTGATTTTTTGCTGATTTGATTTTCTGTATGGTACCTATTCTGTTTAACGGCAAACGAATCATTCGTCCCTGAACAGCAAGGGCGTGCAAAATTGATTGCCTTATCCACCAGACAGCATAGGAAATAAATTTAAAACCACGCGTTTCATCAAATCGTTGTGCCGCTTTAATCAATCCTACATTTCCTTCATTAACCAAATCTTGCAATCCCAACCCCTGGTTTTGATATTGTTTAGCCACCGAGACAACAAAACGTAAATTAGCTTTCACAAGCTTATCCAGTGCTTTTTTATCTCCGTCTTTGATGCGTCTTGCAAGCTCAATTTCCTCCTGAGGTGAAACCATTTCCAGGTTTCCAATTTCTTGCAAATAACGTTCAAATGCCGGCGTATCGCGGTTTGTTATTTGTCTTGATATTTTTAGCTGTCTCATGTGTTTAAAGTATCCTTTCTTTTTCTACCATAACTAAGACGTAAAACCGATGGTTTTGGTTGCCTTAGTTTGATCAAAATTCTACCTCTCTATATGCATAACACAAAAATTGTTAATAAGTTTTTTTGTAGATTAAAAAATGCTTTGTAGATTTGTGCACATATTAATTAACAACCTTTGGTTCTATTAACAATAAAGTTTGCAATTGAAAGTAACATTTCTTTTTTCAAAACAACGCATTCAAACAAATTTTTCAGAATATTCACCATTTAATTGTTCATTATCCATCAAATAATGGAAATAAAAATTTAACATTCAACACACATGTACGACATTTTAGACTTAAATCAGAAAAAACTTCCTGAATTAAGACTACTTGGCAAAAGGCTCAATGTAAAGCATTACAATTTACTTCGTAAAAAGGATTTGGTGTATGCTATACTGGACGCCCAAGCCATTGAGGAGTCACGAAATTCAGGAAAAGACAAAAAAGACAAATCAGGAGAACAAAAAGCGCGTAAAGCGCCAAGGCCAAGAAAAAAATCACAGAAAATAGCCTCGGCCGATCCTGATCCTAACCAGCTGA
>JAQIDD010000340.1 GCA_027858215.1 Candidatus Delongbacteria bacterium
TATACTGAATTAAAATGCCCGTACAGGTGGTCGGAAGATTTTGGTTATTTTCTGAAAGAATATCCCGGAGCAATGTTTGGACTTGGCTCCGGTGTACAACAACCCCAATTACACAATCCGGATTACGATTTTCCGGATCCTTTGATCCCAAAGGGAACGGGGATGTTTTTTTCTATTATTAAACACTATAATTTTTAATTGAATGTTTCAGACATCAACATTATACATCAACAAGCAGGCTTTAACCCATAATTTGAATTTTATCCAAAACCTGGTGGGGAAAAAAGTGCGTTTTTCATCTGTTATCAAAGGCAATGCTTATGGACACGGTATCGAAGTATTTGTGCCGCTGGCAGAAGATTGCGGGATAACCCATTTTTCTGTTTTTGATGCCAATGAAGCCCTGCGTGCATACAATGCATCACGTCAAAATGCCGGAATAATGATCATGGGTATGATTGACATGTATGAACTAGACTGGGCAATTCAGAAAGGAGTGGAGTTTTATGTGTTTGATTTTGAACGGCTGTTTAATGCATTGGAGGCTGCTAAACGCATTGGCAAGCCGGCAAGAATACACGTTGAAGTGGAAACCGGGATGAACCGGACCGGTTTTGATGAGCGGGATGTGGATAAGCTGATTAAGATTTTGCAGAAAAACAAAAAGTATTATGTGCTCGAAGGGATTTGTACCCATTTTGCCGGTGCCGAAAGCATAGCTAATTATGCCAGGATCCTTACCCAGATAAAACGGTATAAAAACCACATAAAGAAATTCAGACGCCATAACATAAAACCAAAATACCGGCACGTTGCCAGTTCGGCTGCAACCATAACTTATCCTGAAACACGGCTCGATATGGTTAGAATCGGGATTATGCAGTTTGGTTTTTGGCCCAGTCCTGAGGCATTTATCAATTACATCAGCGATAAAATAGAAAAAGACGATCCCCTGCAAAGGATTATTACATGGAAATCAAAGGTGATGGACACAAAATACGTGAAAACCGGCGAATTTATCGGATATGGTA
The DNA here is from genome assembly GCA_027858215.1 of Candidatus Delongbacteria bacterium. Lineage (GTDB taxonomy): Bacteria > Bacteroidota > Bacteroidia > Bacteroidales > ML635J-15 > JAQIBY01. The sequence continues at coordinate 1,032 of JAQIDD010000340.1, forward strand.
CAAGCTATATGGCAAGGAATAATATGAAAATTGCAACTATTCCCGTCGGGTATGCTCATGGATATAGCCGTTCTCTCAGTTACCAGGGGCGGGTGCTTATAAATGGCCATCGTGTGGATGTGATTGGTAATGTGAATATGAACGTGTTGATTGTGAAAATTACAGATATACCTGAAACAAAACGTGGTGATGAAGTAGTGCTGATCGGAAAACAAGAAGGAGCAGAAATTACAGTGGCTTCTTTTAGCGATTTTAGTGATCAGCTTAATTATGAAATGCTTACCCGTTTACCTGAAGAAATTCCGCGAATTATTGAGATATAAACGGACATCTTAAGTTCAATTAGTAAATGCAACTTTTACGAGTAAAAATATCTTTTAAAATGCTTTTCATGTTCTTTTCCGTCTTCGCTCTGCTACGCCGGACAAGTTGTCCTCAAATGAACCAAAACCTCGTGCCGGAATAATTTTTGCGACCTACAAGCTGCTTTCCATCTATCCTGCATCATTCACAAAAAATAAATGTTGTTTATGTTTTACTTTAATCACTTACCTATTTATTGTGATAGCAAAAAACAGCGATTATCATTTTTTCTGATTTCTTTGCAGTGTGGGGCGCCCGCAAAAATCATTCATGGCATTAAAATAAGTCCATAAAGCCTATGGTTCATCATGGAACGAGATCTTAACTGTAGCTTTCTTGGCATTCATATTATTCAACCACAAATAATAAGCCTTATTGATATTCAAATCAACATTCCGTCTTTAATAGTCAGTTTACGATCGGCAAGTTCCGCATGTTGTTCATTATGAGTGACAATGATGAAGGTCTGATCAAAATCCTGCCTGAGTTCCTGGAAAATCTTATACAATTCCAGGCTGTTTTTTGAATCCAGATTTCCGGAGGGTTCATCAGCAAGTATTACCGAAGGATTGTTGATAAGTGCGCGCGCTATGGCTACCCGTTGTTTTTCGCCACCTGATAATTCTGCCGGTTTATGATCTAGGCGGTTTTTCAGCCCCAGCCTGACCAAAAGGTCACGGGCTTTCTGTTCTGTTTCCTGTTTTTTATCACCGCGGATAAATCCCGGAATGCTTGTGTTTTCGAGCGCTGTAAATTCAGGTAACAAGTGGTGAAACTGAAACACAAATCCAATTTCCTGATTTCTGAATTTTGACATGGCTTTCTCTCCCAAAGCATGACAATCTGTGTTGTCAATGATTACCTTGCCTTTATCGGGTTTCATCAAGGTGCCTATGATTTGAAGCAGGGTTGTTTTGCCTGCTCCGGATGCCCCCACAATCGAAACCATCTCTTTTTTCTCTACGGATAATTCTATTCCGTTGAGGACTTTCAGGCTCCCAAAAGATTTGTGAATGTTTTCAACACGTATCATAAAAATAGTTTGCTCAAAGTTAATAAATATTGAAAATTTTATGCTTTTATGTCCAACAAATTTATTATTTTTATTCCCCTTTTATC
>JAQIDD010000382.1 GCA_027858215.1 Candidatus Delongbacteria bacterium
CATTATTACTCAAGTATCATCTTTTTTTAAAAAGGATTGACAGATTTTTGGGAACAACCGGTCAATTTATCAAGCGGCATAATCAATGGCTGTATTACAGGCTTAAGCGCAAATAGTAAAATGTAGATTCCGCTTCTTGTCTTTCTTGCTTTTGTTGCTTGATGCGTTAGTGGCATCCAAAATGTGTCAGATTTGCAAAGTGAATTTTCTGTATAAGAAATTTTTTTACATTTGTTGAATAATAACCAAAAGATCAAAATCATGAAAAACCCACATTATCTCGTATTTTTATTTGCTGTGTTGATTGTGTTTCTTTCTGCCTGTGAAAAAGATGATGAAGAAAACAATGACACATTAACCAATGAAGAAGTTATGGATGCCATTGGTGATTATGCCAAAGCGCAGAACATGTTTGCCGAAGCTACCGATGAAGCTGAATCGACTGCCCGAACTTCTGATGACAGCCTGGATAACAGGGGAGCAAATCCACCAAAACTCGTAAAAACCGATTCTTTCCCTCAAATTACCATTGATCCGTTTGACCTGGACACATGGCCAAAAACCATCCGTGTGAATTTTGGTGAAGACAACATGTTGTGCCAAGATGGCAGGCAACGCCGCGGCGTTATCAATATTGAAGCAACCGATTTTTATCGTGAACCAGGCTGCCAACTTACCACTACTTTCGAAGAGTTTTATCAGAACGATCATAAAGTGGAGGGGACACGTATTTGTACCAACAACGGAGAAAACACAGCTGGTAATCTGACCTACACACTTGAGGTTGTTGACGGCCACATTACCACCCCCGAAGGTGACCACATTTATTATGAAGAAAACACCGAGCGTGAATGGGTTGCCGGAAAAGAAACCTTGCTGAACCCATGGGATGATAATTACCTGGTTACCGGAGATCAGTCTGGTATCAGTTCCGACAGTGTCAATTATACGTTGTCAGTACATGATGTTGATCCCCTGGATGTCATTGTAAACTGCAAATGGATAAGAGCGGGCAAACTGGATCTGAACATTGAAGACTTTCCCCTTATTACCATTGACTATGGTATTGGAACATGTGATAATGAAGCTGTAGCAACGATTAACGGTGTAGATTATACGTTTTATATGCAATGATGAACTCTACTGCATGGTTGCTTTGACAGCTTTTTGCAATACTTCAGGACATCGTGTAGCACGCATCGTTTTTGCATTAACAGATGCTAAGCATACATTTGCTTCATTCAAAAGGCCTTTTTTAGGGTGATATACTGATTGTTTGAATAATAGCCGTACTTGTGGAACTGCAACCATGCAAGTTTTTATGATGATTTCATCTTTCAGTTCTGCAGGCATAAAATACTGCATTTCAACAGAAATGGCAGGAAATATGACCTCTTTTTCTGATTTCTTCTCTGGCAAATTCAAGGCCCTCATCTAGGCATCCCTTCCCATCTCATAGAAACGCAAATAATTGGCATAATAGACTATGCCCATGGCATCGGTATCTGCATATAAAACGTGGTAAATGGTATCAACAGTTTTCATAAGGCAGATTTTAAGGCATTGTAAATTTTTAAACTTATCCAGGCATCAGTGGCAGCATAAATGAGCTGTGGTTTTGACAAATGGTTGGCTTCCCAGTTTGTCAACCTTTGAGATTTTGATAATCGCATGTGAAAAAGCATAGCAGTAAGCTTTCTTAAGCTTTTTACTTTCAACCCCGCCTCTTCAGCCATATTCTGGATATCAGCAAAACCTTCAGCTTTAAAATCATGCATTTGTTGCAGAGCTTTTATATCATCATGCACAGCTGCTCCTGCCTTAACAATATGCCCGGAAGCTAAAATATGAATTATTTCCTTTGGCAATGGCCTTTTATTTAAGCGAAATATGAAAGCTTTCTCGTCTGAAGATAATTGCAATAAGGCAACTTTGTTTTGATTGGCAATTCCTTTTTTAAAAGAAGGCTTAGTTTCTGTGTCAAAACCTATGACACCAAAACCGGATAAATGTTCATATGCCTCCCGTTCCTGATCTTCAGTGCTAACAACAACGATTTTTCCGGAAAAAGTAACCTTTGGCAATTTGCGGATTTGATTCTTTTCTATTTCTTCAATATGGAACTTACCCATTATCTCTGTTTTTGTTTCTAAAACTTTCACTTATAACAAGTCTGTGGAGATGTTCACTTAGAACCAAGGTTCTTAATCCCCAGTAATAATCAAAATTGTACTTGCATTCCCATACAGCATCATTGCGAATCTGTTCATCTCCATCTCGATACTGAGACATGAAGTTACCAATATCTTGATATATATCAGCAAACAATTCGGATAATTCCACATGAAAATAATCTTCAGTGTTCATCAGAAAATTATCCTCAAGGTGAACAGTAACATCAAAATCACCCAATTTTTCATTCAAACTGCTTTTTATATATGTATAATGCTCTGGTGTGACATAGTACTCCAGTTCTCCCTGAAGTTCATTTTCTAGATTGGGCAACTTTGTGGCTGCTACATAAAGCATTGGTAACTTGTGTTGACATTCCAACACAAAATGCTTTGAATCCATGCCAGAAGCTGATTCTATTAACTCTACAAGCGCTTTGGTTATCCTGACAAAATCTAAAATATTTTGTTTTGCTTCCATTTTGTACTTTTCTGCAAAGTTGTAAAAAATGACAGTATAATCATGATATTTTTTAAGAAATTGGGATTGATGATTTTTGTTTATCAGTATTTTAATCATGTTTTAATTAAAGGGGACTTCTATTAATTCTTTCGCATCAAGATTTTCAGCGTTTTTCATAGACAATGAAAATTTTTGAAGCACTATCGGGATAATGCAATAAAATTTGAAACAGTATATGAGAAACGCTGAAAACCCTACGGGAACAAATATAATAAACAATCTGACTACGTTAAAATTTTTCTAAATAGCTTTGGCTTCAGAAAAATTTTAATAATTTTGGCTGCACTCGGCATAGCTCAAGCAGGTTCGGCTCAGCTCACAGCGTCGCAAGCTTGGCTCTGCCCTCATTTGACTTCGTCTTCTTCCTCCTTGCAAGGCATAGTTAAAGCAAGCTTTGCCTCTGCACTTGCTTCGTTCGTCAGTTGCACAAAATTTGTGCCTTGCATCTTATTCATTACATTTGTTTCTTGAAAGAAAAGAATTAATAGAAGTCCCCTTATATTTGTCATTGTTCCAAATTTATGATTGAGTAATAGTAACTTACAATTTTTAACAATGTAGTTTAATTATTTATATTATGGACAAAGCAGCATTTCAACAACAGATACGAAGAGGCATTCCCTCTGAATTACCCGCACCGAAAGTGTATGACCCGAACGTTGATCATGCCCCGAAACGCAAGGATATTTTATCCGGCGATGAAAAAAAACTGGCTTTGAAAAATGCATTGCGTTATTTTGACACAAAACATCATACTACACTGGCGCCTGAGTTTGCGGAAGAAATGAACAAATACGGCCGGATTTACATGCATCGCTTTCGTCCGGATTATGACATGTATGCCCGTCCGCTTGACGAATATCCCGGGAAATCCGAGCAGGCAAAATCCATCATGTTGATGATCCAGAATAACCTGGATCCCGCGGTTGCTCAACATCCACACGAATTAATAACCTATGGTGGCAATGGCTCTGTTTTTCAAAACTGGGCTCAATACCTTTTGACCATGAAATACTTGTCAGAAATGACCGATGAACAAACGCTGGTCATGTATTCAGGCCATCCGATGGGATTGTTCCCGTCACATAAAGATGCACCCCGTATGGTTGTTTCAAATGGGATGGTTATTCCCAATTATTCCCAACCTGATCACTGGGAAAAGTTCAATGCACTGGGAGTATCCCAGTATGGTCAGATGACAGCGGGCTCCTTTATGTACATTGGTTCGCAAGGCATTGTGCATGGAACCACCATCACAGTATTGAATGCCTCAAGAATGATTGATAAAGACAATACAAAAGGTACAAAGCTGTTTGTTACATCCGGCCTTGGGGGGATGAGCGGGGCTCAACCCAAAGCAGGGAACATTGCGGGAGTAGTTAGCATCACTGCTGAAATCAACCCTTCTGCTGCTAACAAAAGGCTGGAGCAAGGTTGGGTGGATGAACTCATTGATGATGCCGATAAAACCATTGATGCTGCCCTGAGATACAAGGAAAAACAACAAGCTCATTCCATTGCTTACCTTGGTAACATTGTGGATTTATGGGAGCGAATGGCTGAAAGAAACATTAAGGTGGACCTTGGCTCTGATCAAACCTCATTGCATAATCCCTGGTCAGGTGGTTATTACCCCGCAGGGCTGAGTTTTGAAGAAGCATATGAGCTGATGTCAACAGACCCTGAGAGATTCAAATCAAAAGTAAAAGCATCGCTTAAACGACAGGTTGATGCTATCAATAAGCTGACAGCCAGTGGTATGTATTTCTTTGATTATGGCAATGCTTTTCTCCTGGAATCATCACGCGCAGGTGCCGATATCATGGATGAAGCCGGCGAGAATTTCCGTTACTCAAGCTATGTACAGGATATCATGGGCCCGATGTGCTTTGATTACGGATTTGGCCCGTTTCGATGGGTATGTACTTCCGGAGATCCGGCTGACCTTGAAACCACCGATAAAATAGCCATGGATGTGTTGACAAAAATGTCTGAAACTGTACCCCCTGAAATTACCCAGCAGATGAAAGACAACATCCGGTGGATAGCAGGGGCAAAAGAAAATAAACTGGTAATTGGTTCCCAGGCCCGTATCTTGTATGCCGATGCTGAAGGCCGCATCAAAATAGCCGAAGCTTTCAATAAAGCCATTGCGGAAGGTAAAATCAAAGCTCCGGTTGTACTGGGACGTGATCACCATGATACATCAGGAACAGATTCTCCTTTCAGGGAGACTTCCAATATTTACGATGGCTCACAATTCACTGCTGATATGGCCATTCAAAATGTGATTGGTGATGCTTTCCGTGGTGCTACCTGGGTATCCATTCATAACGGAGGTGGTGTTGGTTGGGGCGAAGTCATCAACGGAGGCTTTGGTATGACCCTTGATGGATCGGCTGATGCTGACCGTCGTCTGAAAAGCATGATTTATTGGGATGTAAATCACGGAATTGCCCGTAGAAGTTGGGCAAGAAATGAAGGAGCCATGTTCGCAGCTAAACGGGAAATGGAGAGAAATCCTGATATGACAGTGACATTCCCGAATTTGGTGGATGATGA
>JAQIDD010000193.1 GCA_027858215.1 Candidatus Delongbacteria bacterium
CACATCAGATCAGCTCAATGTTCATATTGCTGCCACTGCCTTACATTACGGACAGGAAGCCTTTGAGGGGATGAAAGCCTATCGTGGCAAAGATGGAAAAATACGCTTGTTCCGCTGGGAAAAAAACTGGAAACGCATGCAGAATTCTGCCCGGGGTATCCTGATGGAACCTGTTCCCAAAGCGCTTTTCAAAGAAATGATCGTGGAGGTAGTGAACCGTAATAAAGAATTTGTACCACCACATGGTACCGGTGCTGCTTTGTATATCCGTCCGCTTTTGTACGGATCAGGAGCTGAAGTAGGGGTTAAACCGGCCAGTGAATATACTTTTGTGGTATTTGTCACCCCTGTCGGTCCTTATTTCAAAGAAGGGTTTAACCCGGTAAAAATCGCCATTGTGCGCGATACCGACCGTGCTGCTCCACAGGGTACAGGCACATTGAAAGTTGGCGGCAATTACGCTGCATCCCTAAGAGGTGTGCAAAAAGTCAAAAACAAAGGATACAGCTCCCCATTGTACCTGGACGCCAAAGAAAAAAAATACATTGATGAAATCGGTGCTGCCAACTTTTTTGGCATCAAAAACAACACATACATTACACCAAAATCACCATCGATATTGCCGTCAATTACCAACAAAAGCCTCATTGAACTGGCAAAAAAGATGGGTTTGAAAACGGAACGGCGTCCTGTGCCTGTTGAAGAGCTGGAAAGCTTTGAAGAAGTGGGAGCCTGTGGTACAGCAGCTATCATTGCTCCGATTGGTAAAATCAAGGACCTTGATACAGGAAAAGAGTACAATTACTGCCCGGATGGCAAACCCGGAAAAATTTCCACACAACTGTACAACACCCTCATCAACATACAATACGGCGATGAAGAAGATCCGTTTGGGTGGGTTGAGATTATTGGATAAGGAAGATTTAAGACCGGAGACGGAAGTTGGTTTCAAACTCCGGTCTTCCGCCTTCGGACTCCCGTCTAATCTATTGGTTCTACTGCAAATTTTGTGCAAATGAGGGCAGAGCCAAGCTTGCTTGAGCTTTGCCGAGTGCGATGTGTTGAGCTATGTCGAAATGCAGCCAAAATTATTTAATTTTAGTGGGATTTTTTAAAATCAAAGTTTATAGTTATGAAAAACAAGGTGAATTTTTGCTTTGCAGTACTTTAAGTGTTATGCCGCAGAGGAACGCTGAGGAGCAAAGAAACGTTACACTAAAAATAATTTGTTACGTAATTCGATTTGGTCATTTTTCCACGTAATTTACAGTAGAACCAATCTTTTAATTGGCAGCTACTTCATTCAAAACGTTGATTCTTCCGTCGCTGTATGTAAATGTTTTCCAGAGGTTACCACGACGGTCTTCTTTGATATTGATGGTTTTTAAAAGGCGGTCTCCAACGTATATCCTGACAGAAGCACCCGATTTTGCAAGGCTGCGTGAATTGTCCTGGTTTCTGTTTGAATAATCATGGACAAAACATGCATACACATCATGTTCATTGACATCGTTGATGGTAACCGTTTCCGGGCCAAATCCATTTCTGTCATCACGATCAAGCTGCCCTGTACCATCAGCCAGCACCTTGGTGTTGTGGTACGAAATATGGTATTTTCCTTTGTTCATGAAGTGACTATCCAGATCCCTGGGACGTTTGTCCCAATCTAACACAACCCGCATGCTTCCTATATCCAGGATGGGAGAAACAGAAAACTTATTGCGAAAAATAGTCCCTGCTCTGACTTCAAATTCATACGTGGCTGAAATGTAACCATCAGCGGAAAATTTTGCCGGGTAATTACCATCATCTTCAATGATATCAAAACGTAGTTTGCCATCATAATCCGTTTCATATTCATTATTCATAACAACTACTTTGGCAGCTTCGACAGGCTCTCCGGTAACAGCATCCACAAAACGCAATGTCATGCGTTGATTTTCTTCTACTTCAAAAGCATCATCGAATTTATCTTCCATGTTTTCGAAATTATCGTCAATGGATTCCAATTTGTCTTCAATGTCTTCCTGTGCTGTGGAAGCACCGACAACAAAAAACATCAGGCCAATTAAAAGGTAAGTTTGTTTTTTCATAATTTTGCGTTTTGATTTGTTTTACTGACACAAATATAATGCCTAAAGAAAGATATTCAATAAAATATTTTGTCTTGAAAATTATTACGTTATCTCTTGAAAAAATATGATTAATAATGCTTAATTTGAGCCAAATTAAAATACAATGTTTTAAACAAAGTTTTATCAAAATATACCCATCAAATATTACATAAATATTTCAATATGAGCATATTATCAATAATTATTCCTGTATATAATGAAGCTAATACCATTTATCCTGTTTTAAAGATCATCAATAATGTAACATTAATAAATAACATTAAAAAAGAAATAATCATTATAAATGATTGCTCGACAGACAATTCAGAAAATCTCATATTTGATTTTATGTCCAAAAGCAAAGATGCAAACATTAAATATTTCAAACAAAACCGAAACACAGGAAAAGGAGCCGCGATAAAAACCGGAATAAGCAAAGCAACAGGGAATTATTTAATTATACAGGATGCAGATTTGGAATACGATCCCAATGACTATAATGTATTGTTAGAACCAATAATCAACGGACACGCTGATGTTGTATATGGTTCGCGTTTTAAAAATAAACCTTCTAACACAATGTTTTTTTGGCAAAAAACAGGAAATAAAGTCCTTACTTTTATTTCTAACCTATTTACAAAGTTTGATCTATCAGACATGGAAACATGTTATAAATTGTTCAAAACGGAACAGATAAAATCACTACACCTTCATGAAAATGGCTTTGGTTTTGAACCAGAAATTACTGCCAAACTTTCTAAAATTCCTGACATTACGATACGGGAAGTAGGTGTTTCATTCAATTGCAGAACAAAAAAAGAAGGAAAAAAAATCAGATTTAAAGATGGTTTACGAGCTTTATATTGTATTGTCAACTATTGGATAAAGTGAAAGGATAATAATCCACATAATGATTCAATTATTCAATTCACAACGCTGTTTAATTATTAACAGGAATTGTGTTTCTAATCAAAACAAAGCTTTCACGTCCCTGTACACATCACCGATGAAAAATTTCAGTTTTAAAATATAGATGGGGCTGGTGAGCTGAAGATCCAGGGGTTTGTTGTCAATCAACATAATCCGGTACCCAATCCCTCCACCAACCGCAAAATACCGCAAAAACCGGTAGTGACCTGTCAGGGTGGCCTCGTAATGCATCACTAGTTTTGGGTGATACACATAGGTGCTGTCGTTGGCGTTGCCTGAAAAACTTGTGCCTCCTACCCCGATTTGTATGGGCAAACTGCCTTCCCAGTGTTTTGTCTGGTAAAAAACATATTCCCCAAACAACGCCAGGTAAGTATAATTCAATTCCGAATGTATGGTATCCCGGATGCCGTTGTGCATTTCATAAAAATCACGTTTCAGTGGTGTGGACAGACCATACAGGCCAAAGCCGTATTTGAAAGTGTCCGAGTAATTCAATCCTAGGTTGAGTCCCCAGATTTTTACTCCGTTGTTGGAGATAAAACTGTTTTTGGAATCAAACCGGATGAAAGGGTCTGGTGGTTTTAAAACGGCAGCACTAATATCCTCTTCGACAATCTGTGCAGAGGCATAAAAATTAATGCCAACCAGCAAAAAACACATGGATAAAACAAGGCAGGGTATGTTGATGCTGTTATTCAAATTGTTCCTGCCATTTTTGCCAGTTTTTTCCATTGATCTTTTTCAATTTTCCATGATCGTATTTATACACCATAAACAGGCTGCCATCACGGTGGTATTTTTGCCAGAGGCCGTCTTTCTTTCCCATGATGTATTTTCCCACCAACTCAGGTTCACCGTTGACATACCATTGTTGATGCAATCCGTCAGGTTCACCGTTGACAAATTCACCTTCAAAAATCAGGGTATTACCACGGTAAAAATGTTTCCACACACCATGTTTCAATCCGTCCCGGAAACTTCCCACTTCTTTATGATCACCCACATGGTACATCCATTCACCAAATTTTTTCCCATCTAGATATTCACCATACTGTATGGTATCGCCTTCCGGGCTTAATTCAAGTAGTTCTCCATCCAGTTTTCCCATGTCATAATTTTCTTCTTTTAGCAGGTTGCCTTCCGGGTAATACCATTTCCATTCCCCGTGTGGTTTGCCTTCCTTATACCGGCCTACTTGTTCAGTGTTCCCGTTTCGAAAATAAAATTCCCATTTACCGTGTCGCTTGCCGTTTCTGAATGCACCGTGACAACGGGGTGCTTTAGTGGGAAAATAAAATGTCCAGACACTGTCTTTCAGGCCTTGTTTGGTTAACATGCCTTCTCCCTCCAGGTCTCCCTGCCTGTTGTATTCCATGGCTTTATCCAGGCTGCCGTCTTTTTCATAGGTTTTATGCATCCCAACGGGAATGCTGTCAATGAACGCTCCCTCGTACTTGATGTTTCCGTTGTTGTAATAGGTTTGTTTGAGTTCCGCTTCAAGTTTTTCAGCTTCTTGTTCCGCAACAATGCGTTTGCCCATCCTGTATTGATGTTCTTCAATGATGTTGCCGGCTTTATCGTATTTTCTGTACCTGCCATGCTTTTTGCCATTGATGTAATGCGTTTCGGTTTCTATCTGGCCGGCGGGGTAAAATGTCAGCCATTTGCCGGTTTTCTCACCGCTGCTGTTGTGCCGGTTTACCATAGAGCTTTCCACCAAAAAACCGTTGAAATATTCAAACAGGTTTATCACCTTTCCCTGTTTGTTGTATTGCTTGCCAAGGCTGTGCTTTTTACCTTTTTCGTAATTGTAGGTATATTTCAGGTATCCTTCTTCTTTATCATAATGAAAAGATTTACCATTGAGTTTGTCATTATAATACAGTTCTTTGGATACAAGGATGTTTTTGACAGAATCTTCCGTTTCAACATTATTGTAAGTGTAATAATACCCGTGTTTTTTTCCATTTTTGTAATTGATTTTTTTTGTGATGTTTCCATTTTCATAGTAAAAAACCCAGGTACTGTCAAGTTCATGATTTGTTCTTTTTCCTTTGGAACGAACCTGGCCGTTGGGATAATAATTTATCCACATGCCTTCCGGTTGCCCGTTTTTCATGTATCCTTCGCTGCTTTTCTGTCCGCCGGGATAATAAAACACATTGTAGCCGTTGGGGTCAATGTCTTTTTCCTGACCTTCGACTGAAATTGACGAAAAGACAACAAGCATTGTTATGATGAAAAAGCAGTATCGCATGAGAAAACAAATATCTGACTCTATATTGAAAAAACGTAATTTTTGTGTAATTTTATATTTTTAATGTGAATAATAAAAATTTATTGTGTATGAAATGTTTATTGATAAGTAATTCAACCATGGCTGGAGAGCCGTATCTTGATTATCCCAAACATAATATTGCTGAATTTTTGGGGAAAGAAAAAGTCAATGCGTTGTTTATTCCTTATGCAGCGGTAAGTTTCAGTTGGGATGAATACGAAAATAAAATAAAAAACCGCTTCAATGAAGTGGGCCATGATGTGACCTCTATCCATAAGTTTGATGACCCTGTCAAAGCCGTTGAACAAGCAGATGCCATTGTAATTGGTGGAGGTAATACATGGAACCTGGTACGTGTGATGCGGGATAACAATTTGCTTGATCCAATTCGCAAAAAAGTGCTTGACGGAACACCATACATAGGCTGGAGCGCTGGTTCAAATGTAACATGCCCCTCCATCAAAACCACCAACGACATGCCCATCATTGACCCAAAGGGTTTTGATGCGCTGAATCTCATCCCGTTCCAGATCAACCCGCATTTCCTGGATAAAAAAGCGCAGGGCCATGCCGGGGAAAGCCGTGAAGACCGCATCAATGAATTTCTTGTACTGAACAAAAACATGCCGGTAGCTGGATTGCGCGAGGGTTGTATGTTTCTCATTGAAGGTGATGAAATGAAACTCATCGGGATCCATCCGTTACGTTTGTTCAAATACGGAAAAGAACCACAGGAACTGGATACCGGTCAGGATTTTTCATTTTTGCTGAACGGATAATTTTCTGCTTGAAAATTTCACTTAACAGGATAGCTATTTAACGGTTAACATCCAGCTTCAATTTCAATTCCTTGAGCTGTTTTTCGGAAATTGTGGCGGGTGCATCAATCATGATGTCCCGTCCGGCGTTATTTTTGGGAAAGGCTATGTAATCACGGATGCTATCACTGCCTCCAAACAGAGCACAGATACGGTCAAATCCAAAAGCAATGCCACCGTGGGGAGGCACACCATACTGGAACGCGTCCAGCAAAAATCCGAATTGCGCACGGGCTTCTTCCTCAGTAAAACCAAGCAGCTTGAACATGTGTTGTTGCTCATCGGTATTGTGAATTCTGATGGACCCACCACCAAGTTCCACCCCGTTGATTACCATATCATAAGCATTGGCACGCACTTTTCCGGGATCTATATCCATGAATTTGGTATCTTCTGCTTTTGCAGATGTAAATGGATGATGCATGGCGTAATACCGGTTTGTTTCATCATCCCATTCCAGGAGCGGGAAATCCACTACCCACAGCGGTTCAAATTTGCCTGGATCACGTAAATTTAGCCTGTTACCCATTTCAAGCCGCAACACCGATAATTGGTCAAGTGTTTCCTGCTTGTTTCCGGCCAGAATTAACAACAAATCACCGGGTGTGGCATGCATCGCATCAGCCCATGATTTCAGGTCTTCCGGAGTAAAAAATTTATCCACCGATGATTTAAAACTACCATCTTCGTTGTATTTGACATACACCAGGCCTTTGGCACCAACCTGTGGCTGCTGAACAAATTTTGTGAGTTCATCCAGTTGTTTTCGTGAGTATGAAGCGCATTTTTCAGCACATATCCCACCCACGTATTCCACTGAATCAAACACCTTAAATCCCTTGTTTTGTGCAAGATGAGTTAATTCAGATATTGTCATGTCAAACCGTAAATCCGGTTTGTCGATACCGTACTTTTCCATGGATTCATGCCAGGTCAAACGCTTAAACGGTAATTCAATGTCAACGTTCTTAACCGTTTTAAAAAGATGCTGCACAAGCCCTTCGAACTGTTTCATGATATCATCTTTGTCCACAAAAGACATCTCACAATCAATCTGTGAAAATTCTGGCTGGCGGTCGGCACGCAGGTCTTCATCGCGATAACATTTTACCAATTGAAAATATTTATCTATCCCACCCAGCATGAGCAACTGTTTGAATGTTTGCGGCGATTGAGGCAGCGCATAAAATGTCCCGGGATGCATACGTGATGGCACAACAAAATCACGTGCCCCTTCGGGTGTGGATTTTATCAGGTTGGGCGTTTCAATTTCAAGAAAACCGTTTTTATCCAGATATTTACGGGTTTCACGTGCAATGTTATGACGCAAAACAAGGGCATTTTTTACCGGATTCCGCCGGATGTCAAGGTAACGGTATTTCATCCGTAACTCATCACTGCCGTCGCTTTCATTTTCTATGGTAAACGGAGGTGTTTTGGATGCAGATAAAATCTCCAGCGCATCCGGAAATATTTCTATATCGCCGGTAGGCATATTGTCGTTTTTGGAGTAACGTTCAATCACATTTCCTGTGGCTTTAAGCACATATTCCCGTCCGCATTTTTCAACGGTATCAAGTATATTTTTGTCTGTTTTGCTCTCATCAAATGCCAGTTGTGTAACGCCGTAACGGTCGCGCAAGTCAATCCAAATCATGCCGCCTTTATCTCGTTTACGCTGTACCCAACCGGATAAAGTTACTTTCTGTCCCTGATGTTTAAGGCGTAATTCGCCGCAATTGTGTGTTCTGTACATACCAATAGATTTTACCGGCAAAAATAGTAAAAATGAGAGGATATTATGCTTTTATGTGTTTTTGCTACAGCAAACATGCAGGAGGTTAATACCATAAGCATCTAACATTGACAAAAAGCCCAAAACGTGACAAAACATTATCAAATTTGGTAACAAATTGTTACTAATATATTTGTGTCAGTAAAACAAATTATAGTCAAAACTCCGTGTAATTCAGAAGATTTAAAAGATAAAGAGTACTTTTTTGACAGATCGAAAGAAACAGAAAGGGCAATAGGGAACTATTTCTGGACGGGTTAAGCCTCATTTTAATAAGACGAATAGAGAAAAATAAATCTGGTATAAATTATAACATTTATTTTTTCAATATCAAACACTTGGATTAACTTTGTAAAAAATGATTCCATGGCTTTGTTACCCATATATGATGTGATTGTTGTCGGTGCCGGACATGCAGGATGTGAAGCTGCCGCTGCTGCTGCTAACCTGGGTTCCAATGTATTGCTTGTTACCATTGATATGAACAAGATTGCCCAGATGTCATGCAATCCGGCCATGGGTGGCGTAGCAAAGGGACAGATTGTAAAAGAACTGGATGCCCTTGGCGGATACAGCGGAGAAATTACTGACAAAGCCATGATACAGTTTCGGATGTTAAACCGAAGCAAAGGCCCGGCCATGTGGTCACCACGGGCACAATGCGACCGGATGGTTTACAGCCTGACCTGGCGTGAATACCTTGAACAAATTCCCACGCTCGATTTCTGGCAGGGCAATGTCAAATCATTGATATTTGAAAACGATAAAATTGCCGGTGTCAGGACAACACAGGATATTCCACTGCTTGGCAAATCGGTAATTTTAACCACAGGCACATTTCTGAATGGGTTGATGCATGTGGGTCAACATAAAGAAGAAGGCGGCAGGGCAGCCGAACCACCAGCCAAAGGCCTCACACAACAATTGTCATCACTTGGATTCACTTACGACCGCATGAAAACCGGGACACCGGTGCGCATTGATGGCCGAACGGTTGATCTTAAACAACTCATTGAACAAAAAGGTGATGATGACATCCAATATTTTTCCTTTCTGCATTCAGGGCTGAAAAATCCATATTTAAAACAGATGTCCTGTTTCATTTGCGAAACAAGCAACGCAGTACATGAAGTTTTGAGTGAAGGATTAAATGCCAGTCCGCTTTATGATGGCACTATCACAAGCATAGGGCCACGCTACTGCCCAAGCATTGAAACCAAACTCCAAACATTTCCGGATAAAGACAGACATCTCCTTTTTCTTGAGCCTGAAGGCCTGCATACGAATGAGTATTACCTCAACGGATTTTCGTCCTCCCTGCCATGGGATGTACAGCTCAAAGCCCTCAAACAGATCAAAGGATTTGAACATGTCAAAATTTATCGACCCGGCTATGCTATAGAATACGACTTTTTTCATCCCACCCAGCTTAAGGCAAGCATGGAAACAAAAGGCGTCGAAAACCTGTACTTTGCCGGTCAGATCAATGGCACTACGGGGTATGAAGAAGCCGGAGCCCAAGGCATCATAGCCGGTATCAATGCACATCAGAAATTAAATAAAAAAGCCAGTTTTACCCTTAACCGGGACCAGGCATATATCGGGGTACTTATAGATGATTTAATCACAAAAGGCGTTGATGAACCCTACAGGATGTTCACATCCAGGGCTGAATACCGTATTTTATTACGCCAGGACAATGC
This sequence comes from Candidatus Delongbacteria bacterium, assembly GCA_027858215.1. Lineage (GTDB taxonomy): Bacteria > Bacteroidota > Bacteroidia > Bacteroidales > ML635J-15 > JAQIBY01. The sequence continues at coordinate 9,642 of JAQIDD010000193.1, forward strand.
CGACATACGTTTAACAGAGCTTTCCCACAACATAGGCCTTGCTTCTGCAAAACGGATGAAACTACTCGAACGCAAAATAAAACAACGCGATGACCTAGTTGATTTTACGGTCAATTTTAGTTGTAAACCAGATTATATAAACACTAAACTACAAGAACTTGGAACATCTCCTTTAAAGCAAAAAATGAAATTAAAAAATATCCTTACAAGACCACAGGTGCATTTTAAGGATATGGAAGAAGTGATACCCCAATTAAAAGACAAGTTGGATTCCTTTGATGTTCCTTCAGAAATCCTTCAGGCTGCTGAGATACAACTAAAGTACCAGGGATATATAGAACGTGAAAGAATGTTGGCCGATAAAATGCACCGTCTTGAGAACATTACAATACATGGTTTGGATTACGATAATATCCAATCATTATCAACGGAAGGAAGGCAAAAACTTAAAAAAATTCAACCAAAAACGATTGGGCAAGCATCCAGGATAAGTGGTGTATCTCCTTCTGATATAAGTGTTTTACTTGTTTACATTGGACGTTAAATTTAATTGTTTCACGTGGAACAATTATAAAATTAAATATATGAAAACAATAAAAGGTAAATTCATTGACATTGTTCAGAAACGCGTATATGACGCTGCTGTGCAAATAGAACATGGAAAAATCGTTAACATTAAAAACATAAAAGAACCCCAGGGCCATTATATTATGCCGGGCTTCATTGATTCGCATGTTCACATAGAAAGTTCTATGCTTAACCCATCAGAATTTTCACGGCTTGCTATTCAACATGGCACCATAGCAACTGTTTCTGATCCCCATGAAATTGCTAATGTGTGTGGTATTGAAGGTGTAGATTACATGATAAAAGATGCTGAAAAATCACCTCTAAAATTGCATTTTAATGCTCCAAGTTGCGTACCTGCAACTGATTTTGAAACTTCAGGCCATGTATTGAATTCAAAAGCAATTGACAAGCTGCTTGCCAGGGATAAAGTTGTGGCGTTAGGAGAAATGATGAATTTCCCAGGTGTCATTTACAATGATCCTGAAGTACATGCAAAAATAAAAGCATCTATTGATCACAACAAACCTGTGGATGGCCATGCCCCGGAGGTAACAGGTAAAGATGCTGACACCTATATCAAGGCGGGCATTTCCACCGATCATGAATGTGCAAGCCTCAATGAAGCGCTTGAAAAAATAAACAAAGGGATGATTATTCAAATTCGTGAAGGATCAGCGGCTAAAAATTTTGATGCCCTGCATTCTTTACTTTCATCGCATCCTGACAAATGCATGTTATGTACAGATGACAGTCATCCGGATGACCTTAAACACGGGCATATAAATAAAATCGTAGCCAGAGCATTGAAAGCAGGCCACAATTTGTTTGATGTACTGCGTGCCGCTTCCCTTAACGCTGCAACACATTATAAATTAAATGTTGGAATGCTACAACCTGGTGATCCGGCAGACTTTATTGTTGTGAATTCACTTGAAGATTTTAATGTTACCTCGGCTTATATTGATGGAGAACTGGTTTTTGATAACGGAAGGGTTTTGTTTCAGGTGGAT
>JAQIDD010000236.1 GCA_027858215.1 Candidatus Delongbacteria bacterium
ATATACAGGCTCAGTGCCTGGAAGTGAAAACTGAGATTGTTTTTATTGATGATGCTTCAAATGATGCTTTCAGAAAATACAATAAAGAGTTATGTAAAGGTGTAAGGTATATACAACTGGACAAAAACATCGGACGCGCTGCTATTAGAAATCTTTTCTTACAATATGCAAGCCATGATTATTTGCTTTTTCTTGATTGCGACTCTCTGATCTATAATGATGATTTTTTATCCAATTATATCAGGGCTGTAAAATCATATCCTAACAATGTCATTTGTGGTGGCAGGGTATATGAAAATGAAACCCCTTCAAGAGATAAGATGCTTCGGTGGAAATATGGAATCAAAAGGGAATCTAAACCTGTTGATATCCGGGCACAACATCCCAGTGCATCTTTCATGACAAATAATTTTGTAATCAGTAAAGAAAATTTTGAAGCCGTAAAATTTGATGAAAGATTAGATGAATACGGACATGAAGACACATTATTTGGCTACGAGTTGAAAAAGAATGGCATTGAAATTATACACATTGACAATCCAATACTAAATGGTGATATTGAAAGCAATGTGGCGTTTTTGAGAAACACAGAAAAAGCAATTAACAATTTGACTTATTTGCTCAAATACTCAAACTACGATAGTGATTTAATTAATGATGTCACCCTTCTGAGTCTTTACTATAAGCTTTTTAAGATAAGACAACTTATCTTTTTTTGTTTTTTAATAGTTAAACCATTCATCAGATATCTTCTAACAAAAGGGTACATAAATTTACATTTATTTGATTTCTATAAGATTGGATTTTTTATTGGCATAATGAACAAATCTAAATCCAGTCAATCCTAAACGATTGTATTACTCAATTTACGAACGAAAATTGGTATCCCCGATTTTCGTGAAAATAATTTTGAATCCATCACAAAACATTGTATTTTCATGCGTGAATAAAATTGGAATATTATGATTAATTATAAAAACGATTCAATAGAAAAGTTTGTTGCAGAAGAGACCTGGGAAGTGTATTTGCAAAATATGAATACACATAACCTCAAATTGCATGATGGCTCCGGTGCGGGAAGTGATTTTCTTGGCTGGGTGGATTTGCCCAAAACCGCATTAAAAGAAATCCCCAAGGCATATAATGAAGCCATTGAGTTAATGCAGGATAAAGATGTGGTTGTGTGTGTAGGCATAGGTGGCTCGTATCTTGGTGCCAGGGCTGTGCTGCAGGCGCTTAGCAAACCGTTTTCGAAATCATCCCCTGAAATATTATTTGCCGGACATCACCTGGATGCCGATTACCATGCTGATTTGCTTAATTATTTGGAAAAAAAGGATTTTGGTATAATTGTAATCAGCAAATCCGGGACAACCACAGAACCTGCCATTGCATTTCGATTGTTGACAGACCTGTTAAAAAAACAAGGAAAAAGCAAGCAATTGAAACGGCATATCATTGCCATTACGGATGCTAAAAAAGGGGCATTGCGCAATCTGGCTGATGAGTTATCATTAATGTCATTTGTGGTGCCGGATGATGTGGGAGGGAGGTTCTCGGTATTTACCCCTGTAGGGCTTGTTCCTTTGGCTGTGGCAGGCGTGGATGTGAAAGCCCTTGTTGAAGGGGCAAAAGACATGTCCGGGGAAATTGGATATGAACAATTGCCGGGAAAAAATCCTGCACTCAGGTATGCAGCCTTCCGGAAATTGATGTGGGACAAGAAAAAAAGCGTTGAAATACTGGCCAATACACAACCATCTTTGTCTTATGTGGCTGAATGGTGGAAGCAATTGTTCGGAGAAAGCGAAGGCAAAGCAGGAAAAGGGCTGTTTCCTGCCAGCATCAATTTAACCACAGACCTGCATTCTTTGGGCCAATATATCCAGGAAGGCACACCACTTATGTTTGAGACTTTTCTTGAAATCAGTAACCCTGACCAGTCATTGACAATCCCGCACGATGAAGCCAATCGTGACAAGCTGAATTACATTGCGGACAAGCCGGTTTCTTACGTCAATCAGCAGGCAGCAGCAGGCACTTATCAGGCTCATAAAGATGGTGATGTGCCGGTATCACGTATTGTCATTGACAAAAATGATGCCTATCACCTGGGAGAATTGTTGTATTTCTTTGAAAAAGCCTGTGGCATGAGCGCTTATGCGTTGGGGGTCAATCCATTCAACCAGCCAGGTGTGGAAGCGTATAAAAACAACATGTTTAAGTTGCTGGGGAAGAAATGAATCCTTTCACGGAAAATAACTTTTTACTGTTTGTAATTATCTGCCTGTAGCAGGAAAACTGACTGCTTTTATTTATTACATCAAAGCCGCAAATGGTTTGATGTAGTGTCATTAGCTTCAATAACTTCAGATATTTGCTTTTGCAATTCTGGGATCTTATTCTTTATGACATCCCACACAATCGAATAATTTACCCCCATATAATCATGTATTAGCCTGTCTCTCATACCTGCCATATTTTTCCATTGTATTGTTTTCCATTTTATTTTAAAATCAGCAGGAATTTTTTTTGATGCTTCTCCAATAATTTCCAGACTTCTTATTATTGCACGCTTTAATGTTTCATCCTGTAAAAATTCATCTTTGGTTGTTGATGGAGGTATTACAGAAAGTATGTAATTACTTTCATCATTGATATGCTTTAGATATTCAACAGGATTTTTAGACATATTTTACTTCATTTAGAATTTTTGGACCAATATAAGGACTGAGTCCGTTTTTTGTGACTATGTCAACGCGGTGATTTTTGAACAAATTTTCGACAAAATCATAAACAGCCATGTAATTATCAAAATTTTCCTTGTCAGGTTCAAATTCAATCAGTATATCAATATCGCTGTTTTCGCTTTGTTCATTCCTGGCGAATGAACCAAACAGGCCTATATTGGTAACTCCATATTTCAGAATTTCCTTTTTCTGTGATTTAATTTTACTCAATATGTAATCTTTCGTTGTCATGTTCTTTTTTACTTGTTTACAAAGTTAACATTTTAAGGATTACGAATAGTGTGTTTTATAAAATTCTCACCCAACAGTTTAACTTATACAAAAATCCAGTTTTTTCAATCTAATCATTTTCTGAACAGCGGTCGGCATAAAGGTTGATGAGTAATGCAACAAGTTTTAAACTAGTATCATCTAATAAACTATCAATTTTCTGGTTTCAGAATCATATTCATTGAAAAAACGCATAAAATACATACCCGTTTTGAGGCCGGATATGGTCAGATTACCATCCCTTATGTCATAGGTTTGTATTAATTTCCCTATGCCTGAATAAATGGCACAATGCTGGTATTTATCAGATTCAATATGCACTTTGCCAGGGGATGGATTGGGAAACACTGCAAGTTCATCATCGATATGAAAAGCTGATGTTAAAGGACCTATACCGGCATCAGTATAAAAAAGACCAATGCCGGCTATAGAACTGTACCCGTCTGCAACCAGGATATATTGCCCCGGCGGTAAATTTGCAGAAAAGCTAAAATCAACGTTGTCGCTGGCACATCCCATATATGCACCTGAAGTGTTTGGCGGATCACTGTTTGGGCTTCCGCCAATGTTGGTGCAATCTACACCGTTCCATGCATAAACGGCTACCTGTACAAAAAAATCAGATGGTGGAGAACCTTCATGACCAAACATATGAACGTTTGTGAAACTAATTGTGTAAGGTTGCTCATCGCCGTTGTCAACCGTAAAATGATAGAAAACTTCATTGTCAGAATTCGTCCACCCACATTCATAAGGAGCAGGTAAACTATCGTCTTTTCCTAAAATATTACATATTCCATCGTATAAAGGTGCTGCCCCCATGCATGTATCTTCCTGCATTGACATTCTTTCACTGACGGCAAGAAACAATTTTTGGGCCAGGTCATTCTGGTCCCATACCCGCAAGTACAATGTGTCGCCCTGTGTAAGTCCATTCATCTGTTCCCAGCGTATTTCCCAGTTCCTAAACTCCCCCAACGAATCTGATTCCAAACAGGAAAGCAATTCCAAATCGGCACATGAAAAGCCGGAATAAATAGCCATTCCAGGTTCTGAAATACCAGGAGGAAAAGGAACATTGTCTGAGTTAAACACATGAAAACTAAGTTCATCAACATTAGCAGGAACGATGAATTTGTACCACAAATCGTTTGCTCCCTGGGTATTTTCCATGCAAGGCGGGATGGTATAACCTGAAGCTGTTGCGTTTGATAAATCGAAATCATGGAGTATCATCGTGCCGCATGTCCCGTAATCCTGAAAATCAAGGAATGGGGCTGTTTCACATGTGTTTTGTGCAATGACAGCAAACGACATACTAATTAGAGAAATGGAAACTATGAGTCTTTTCATGATATGAAAGGTTTTGTTTATTAGCTATAAGGTAATAAATTTTGGTTGTGTTTCAAAATAAATGTGTAACAATTCAGGCTAATAAATCATAAAGGCCTGTTTATTTGCCACCTGAGTGACTAACAAAAATCACAAAACTCAAATAAAACCTTGACATTACAACAAAGACACTTTAATTTTTGAACAAATAAAATATAATCAACTTTAAAATTTTGTTTTGTGTACGTTGTTATATATAATATTAATCCACATTTATATATTAGCTCATACCCTAAACCTTACCGCCGTAATCCCATCTCCGCCAAAACGGATGTCCTCATCGCCGAAATATTCAACAGATTGGCGGCTTGATAAGTGGTCACGAATGGCCTGCCTGAGGATGCCACTGCCTTTGCCATGCAGTATCTTTACTTCTTTTACGCCCAATACTTCTGCATCGTCAATAAAAGCAATAAGTTTGTTTATGGCTTCGTCCACGCGCATTCCACGCAAATCAATGTTCGACTGAAAGTTCATGATCTGGTTCATGTAATGGCTGCTGGCTGATGTTTGTTGTTGCTTTGTGGTTTGATTTTGTTTGTCTGCTTTTGTTACCTTGCTTTTTTCAATGTTGCTGATCAGATTACCGATGTTTACAACAAAATTTTTGTCACCAATATCCATCACTTCACCATATTTATCAAGATGTTTGATGTAAACCTTGCTGCCAATCCTGATTTCCTTGTCTGCCTGAGTGGCTGTTGGTTGTTTCTTTTGTTTGGGGTGTTGGCTTATGCTGTTTTTGAAATTGCGTATTTCCGGCGGTTTTTTTGGGGTAATATCTTGATGTGAGATCTTTTTTTCTTTGTCCTTTAATTGTTGACGTGCTGCCCTGGTTTTCTCTTTTTCAGCATTGGCCTGTTTGATTTTCCGTATGGTGTTTTCAATTTCTTTGTTTGCCGATTGGATGATGTTTTCCGCTTCGGCTTTTGCCTGTTCAAGGATTTTTTTCTCCTGACGCACAAACCCCTGGTAAGCAATGGAGTGCCTGTTTAATTCAGCATTTAGTTTATTCTCTTTTTTGTCAATCTCCTGGCGTTTGTTTTCCCAGTACTTCTTGTCTTTAATGACTTTTCTGAGGTGTTTATCGAAATTGAATTTTTCCTTGCCGGTTTTTCGTTGTGCCAACTCAATGATGTGTTCGGGAATACCACTGCGTTTTGCAATATCAAAGCTGTATGATGACCCCGGAATGCCTGTTTGCAACTTGTAAAGCGGGGTCATGGTTTCATTGTCAATAAGCATGGCAGCGTTTTCCAGACGCGGATAATTGCTGGCAAAATGTTTCAGGTTACCGTAGTGTGTGGTAATGATCCCGGTAGTGCCATTATCTGCAAAATTCTGAAGCATGGCCTCAGCGATGGCAGCGCCCATTTCCGGCTCAGTGCCGCCGCCAAATTCATCAATCAGTATCATACTTTTATCGCTGGTATGTTCAAGCATGAATTTCATGTTTTGTAGATGAGAACTGTAGGTACTCAAATCATTTTCTAAGTTTTGATCATCGCCGAGATCAAGAAAAATGTCGTGGATGATTTTAATTTCCGAATTGCCACCCAGCGGAGCCTGCAATCCGCATTGCAACATGTATTGGATCAGTCCTGCTGCCTGCAGGCAAACGGTTTTACCACCGGCATTGGGCCCAGATATGACAAATAAGGATTGCTTCTCATTGAATTCAATATCAAAGGGAACCACTTCTTTGTTACGGTTAAGGTAGTTGAGTACCAATACCGGATGCCTGGCTTTGTGGAATTGGGTATTCCCGTTGGTAGTTATGGGGGGTTTTATCGCATTGAGTTGCAACGCGAGTTTGGCCTTGCTCCGGTGAAAATCCATCCTGACAAGTATGTCTGATGCCGCTTGTATATCATCGTTATACCCCCTGATGCTATCCGTTAATGCTGCCAGGATGCGTTGTTTTTCCTTGAGGATATCGTGTTCCAGGTTTTTTAACTGGTAATGGTATTGCGTGATGCGTTCAGGTTCAATGTAAACGGTTTTTCCCGAAGCCGATTCACCCACAATGATGCCGTGTAATTTTCGCTTATGTGTGCTGGAAACCGGAATGGCCCTGTACCCATCGATGACTGCAACTGAAGTGTCTTCATCTGCCCAGCCTTTAGCTGTCACCTGTTGCATGATTTTGTCCAGTTCCCTGGATATCTGTGTTTCAATGTCTTTTTGTTTTTTGATGGCTGTTTCCAGCTCTTTGCTGGCTGTGGTTTTAATTTTCCCTTTGCTTGTAAATATCCTGCGGATTTCATCTTTGACAAAATCCGGAAAATTAAGGTGAGCAAATTCTCCCCTGATGATCGGAAATTTCTCTTTATTTAATTTTGAGCTGAATCTGCGACAGGCGTTTAATGTGAAAAGCAGGTTGTAGATGGCGTCAAATTCTGCTTCACTGAGTACTGATTTAGTATCATCCAGGCGTTTTAAAGTCTTACTGATGTCAACAAATTCTGACAGGGGAAATGACTCATGAAAAAGCAGGATTTGCTTTAATTCTTCGGTATAGTCGAGTAATCTGTTGATTTGTTCAGCATTGATCATGAAATGCATGTCATCCACACGCTGTTTTGTGGCTATACTTAGACAAAAACCTTTCAACTTGTCTCTCAGTTTATCAAATCCGATTTTTTCTTCAAAATTATCCGGGTAAATCATGATGCTTGATGGGTGGTGGGTGGTGAGTTGTGAGTTGTGAGTTGTGAGTTGTGAGTAGTGAGTTGTGAGTAGTGAGTTGTGAGTTGTGAGTAGTGAGTTTTTATCTGCAGAATTTTTGAGGATTGTTTATCATGGAAATGAGAATTTTGCGAACCTCATTGTAACCGGATAAAATTTTTTCACGGGTTGAATTGTCAATGTATTGGCAATCTCTGGAATAATCAAGCCAGGTTTCGGTTTCGTATTCTTCACCAAGAGAATCCGTCAGCTTGTTTACAAAAGCTTTGATGTAATACTTTTTCGCCCAGGATTCAGCAATGTTTGCACAGATTGAACGTGAGGATCGCCGTATCTGATCCGTCAGGGCGTATTTTTCCTCCTTAGGAAAGGTTTTTGTAAACTCGAAAATTTCCATAGAAAGCTTGTACGCCTTCTGATAAACGATTAAATCTTTGAAACTGTTAATTTGGCTCATAATGGTATGTTTTATGGGTTAATAGAAAATTTCAAAACTCACCACTCAAATTTCTTGCAACAACACCTCCACTATCCGCTCTGCGGTGTGGCCGTCCCATTTAGGAGGTATGGCGCCGGTTTTCCAGTTGCCGGAAAAGAGGTTTTTCATGGCCGGGGCAATGGCTTTTGGGTCTGTTCCTAGCAGTTCGTTTGTGCCTGTGAAAATGGTTTCCGGGCGTTCGGTATTGTCGCGCAGTGTCATGCAGGGCACATGCATCACGGTAGTTTCCTCGGTGATGCCACCGGAATCAGTGATGACAGCTTTGGCATGTTTAACGAGGTAATTGAATTCCAGATAAGACATGGGGGGTGTGGTATGCAAACGCTCATGCATGATGCCTAAATTTTTCAGAATTTTTGCCGTGCGTGGATGTACCGGGAAGATTACAGGCAGCTTACGGCTGTTGTTCATGATTTCAGATACCATTTCCCGTAGCTTATCTTCCTCATCCACATTGGCGGGACGATGCAGCGTCATCATAATGTAGCCTTTTTCTTTTAGCGAGAGCTTATCCCATATTTCCGGTTTCCGGAAATTGGGTTCCTGTGTCAGCAGGGTATCTATCATGGTGTTACCTACCAAAAATATCTGCTCTTCTTTCACACCAATTTTTCTCAGGTTTTCATTGGCAAGCTCGGTTGTGGTGAAGAAATAATCCGTGATGGAATCTGTCACAATGCGGTTGATTTCCTCGGGCATGCTGTAATCGCCGGAGCGTATGCCGCCTTCAATGTGCGCCACTTTGGTGCAGAGTTTTTTTGCTGTGATGGAGCAGGCCATGGTAGAGGTGACATCTCCGACAACAATGACCAGATCGCTGGGATTTGCCATCAGGTCTTTTTCAAAACCTGTCATGATGTGGGCAGTTTGTTCCGCCTGAGTTCCTCCACCCGCACCCAGGTTAACATCCGGTTTTGGTATGTTCAGTTGCTCAAAGAAATCATCCGACATGTGTTTGTCATAATGCTGTCCGGTGTGAACCAGACGATACGACAAATCCGCACCCGCTGCCTGTTTTTTCTGCATGGCGTGAATGACAGGTGCAATCTTCATAAAATTGGGCCGTGCGCCCGCGATGAGGGTAACTCTCATTGTTATTGTGTTTTTTGTTCTATGTTATTGTTAATACGGTGGCTTCGAGACAATTTCGATGAAAAATCGAAATCCCTCAGTCACCTTTCGATTGTAGCCGGTGACTTCGAGACAATTTCGATGAAAAATCGAAATCCCTCAGTCACCTTTCGATCGTATGAACTTTGTCGATGTAGATAGGTGGCTGAGGGTTTCTGCCGGTGAGGCAGAAATGTTTCGAAGCCACCGGCTTACAATTTCACCAACGGCACTTTTTCCCAGTCGATGTTATCAACTGCGGTGGCAATATCTGTAAATTCATGGTCTGTAATCCAGCGGATGAATTTGTTTTCCGCCTTTTTGAGGCCGTTGTAGGATTTGAATTTCCGGATCCGTGGTAAATCTTTTATCATTGGCTGCCCCGGATCAAAATCACGGGGATGCAGATAGCTCATGACATAACCCTGTTTGCTTGTCCATCGGTTGATGAGGTGATACGGAAACAGTCTGAAATAGCCGCCGCCTGAGTAAATTACCGGTTGATTGGCCAGCCTGATGTAATTTATTGGCAATTCCTTTATTATTTTTCCCTTGTACAGAATGACAGAAGGTGTGGGCGTGGTATAGGATGGAAATCCGCCGTGCCCACGTAGAGCAGGAAATACAGAACTATCCGCTTCTATGCCGTGTTTTATCAATATTTCGAATGCCCATTTTTCCGTTTCGGTAATGGAAAATCCAGGGGCGCGGAAGTATTTCACCTTTTGTCCGGTGATGTCTTCCAGTGTTTTAATAGAGTACGCTAAATCTTTCTCAAATTCTGCTGGTGTTTGCTCATATACCAACTGGTGCATGCGCGAGTGTGTGCCGACCTCGTAACCGCGGGCAACAATTTCTTTTACAATTTCAGGGTAGGTTTCGGCAATCCAGCCCAGGCAAAAAAAGGTGGCTTTGGTGTTGGTTTTTTCCAGCATGCTAAAAATGCGCTCCATATTGGCATGTATGCGCGTTTCATAATTGCTCCACTCATTGGTGGTTTTGGTGGATGCATTGTCAAGAATATGAAACCACTCTTCTATGTCGAAAGTGAGGATGTTCATTAATAAAATTTTTTGCCTGCTTTTTTAAAGGCTTTTACATCCGCTTTTGTGGGGAATGAATAATAACTTTTATCTTCATCATCGTTGGGAATAATCTCATAGTTATCCTTTTGAATAAGTTCAATGGCTTCAATAATAGCATTCATCCCCATTTTTTTTGATTTTTTTATTAGTTCGGCCTGTGACATGTCTTCATCAATTGGCATTCTTCTTTGCACTAAAATGGGACCGCTGTCTATTCCCTTATCAACAAAGAATACAGAGACCCCTGTTTCTTTTTCGTTGTTTTTAATCACCCAAAATGAAGGCATCAGCCCTCTGTATCTAGGTAAAAGCGCTGTATGTAAATTTAAACATCCTTTAGGAGCCAAATCGATTAAGGGTTGTTTAAATATTTGGTTGCCGGCAATGGAAATAAGCACATCGGGTTCGAATGCTTTAATCTGTGCCAATGATTCGGGGTGATTTATGCCTGTCAATAGTTCGATAATTGGTATGTTGTTTTTTTTCAAAACATATTTTACCGATTTGTTTTTATTGAGTTTGCTGAAAACAAATTTAAAACCATAGTTGATAAAAAAACCGAGACCAAATATAGTTGCGGTGCGGTTTGCCTTTTGTATAAACGATTCTTTTTTACCAAAAGGAGAAACATCAAAAACTACCGTTGATACAACCTGCGAATGTGAGGGTAAGTTACTTAACAAATAATTGATGTTTTCTGCCAGATAAAAAGGGTCTGATTGGGTGAGTATTGTGATTCTCATAATTTGTTAAATATTAATCGAATGAAAAATTCTAAATAAACGTATTGTCTTAAAATTCGTTTTGGTTGTTTTACCAGCCGATAGGCCCATTCCAGATCATTTTTTACCCACCAGTTTGGCGCACGTTCCACATTGCCGACATAAACATCGAAACTTCCACCTAAGCCCTGGTATATTGCTGAGTGCCGTTGTTGCATTTCCTGCATGAGCAGCTCTTGTTTTGGTGAGCCCATGGCGACAAATATCACATCTGGTTTTTTATCGGCTATGTCTTTTATTAGTGTTTGCGTTTCTGCTTCTGTTTTGATGTAGCCGTTGCGGTAGCCCGACAATTTAACACCGGGGAATTCTTTTTTGAGTTTTTCAACGGTTTGTTGTATCACTTCTTCTTTGGAGCCGACCAGGTAAAAACTTTTTGATTGGTAAAAATGACGCACAATGTCGAGCCACAATTCGCAGCCAGGAATTTTTATCGGGTTACTGAATCCTTTTCTCTTTAATGCCCAAACGGCACCAATGCCATCGGCATAGCCAATGTTCTTATTGATGATGTTCCTGGTATCATCATTGGTGTGTAGAATTTTTTCTGCATTGATGGCAATGAGGCTTTTCTTTTGTTCAACGGCGTAGTTGATTAAATCTATGCGGGATGAGAATGGATAAATTTCTATGTTGTTGATTAAAACCGGTTTCATAGTTATTGATTGTTTTGGAACAAGGATGTTTTTATTTGAACACGGATGACGCGGATTTGACTAATATACGTGGATATTTATCGGTGAACATCTATTATATCTATGTTATCCGTGTTCTATGTTTTATCGTTTCCTGTCATTTGTGAATATTTTTCGACGAAATTCTGGTTTTTTGCCAAAGTTTAATAATAATCCAACTTCTATGTCAGTGGCTTTTAAATAATTTATCAGTTGGTTTTCGTTGGCTTCACAGAGTGCTTCGCTGGCTTTGTTTTCGATAATGACGCAATCGTCAACGATGATGTCCGCAAAATAATCGCCTACCTGATATTCATCATAATACACTTTTATGCGGTGTTGGCTTTTGCATTCGAAACCCATCCGGTGCAACTCAATAAGCATTGCGTTGTGATATACTTTTTCGAGAAAGCCATAACCTAATTGGTTGTAAACCTTGTAAAAGGCTTCAATTATTTGTTTGGTTATGTTTTCGTGTAGCATAACGGGGGATTTATACGGATTGTTTTAGAACGCGAATGACACGGATTAGACGGGTTTACACGGGTTTTTTATCTGTTGCATCTGTGTTATCCGTGTTCATGTAAAACGACATGGCATAAAACATAAAAGCATTGCTCCATCGCATATATGGTATTTTGGAACTGATGCCTTTTTTGAGCTGATAATAAAAATAGCCTTTTTTGTCTTGCATGTTTTCAATTGTCCAATTCATTACCTTCTCAGCCAGTTTCTTGTGGGTTTCAAACTCGTTTAAGCGGTTTAGCGTTACAAATAGTTGTGCCGGACAATGAATATCGATGGGATAAATTTTGTTGTGATAGTATTTGGGTGTGCCGTCTTCCAGAAAAAAGTTTTGAATATAGAACTCAAAGCCTTTTGCAATGTTTTCCTTAAATGCAGTGTCTCCGGTTAAATCCTGATATACTTGTAACGCATCCAGATTGTAACCAGTATGAAAACTGTCTATCCAGTTCTGAACTGGTAATTCACCATATACCCAGGAACCATCTTTTGACTGCGCATTAACACAAGCAATAATACTTTGTTTTGCCAGTTCTTTATGTTGTTCTTCTTTGCTGTATTTATAGCATAAACTCAACAGTTTACTTCCCATGAAGGATGCATTATAAACTGTATTATTACCTTTCATGGGTGAGTATGAAAATAAAAATCCATTTTCTTTAAGAGTACGATTCAAATCGTTAATAACAAAACTGGCAGAAGATAATGCCGTTTTTTTGTATTCAATATTCTTTGTTAACTCATAAGCCTGAAAAAGCGCCGTAGCACAAAATGTGGTTGCCACAACGGTAGGCGTATTTTTTGGAAAAAGAAACAGCCGACGAGCCTGCCAATCAAAGTTATACCCCCAACATGCGCCCGAATAGCCTTTACTTTGCAGGGACATTAGCAATTCGGCCAAATAATTTATTTTCTCCAGTATTTCCGTCTGCGTTCCAAGCGCTTCGTTTCCGGTTTTCTGTTGGGCTTTGTAAATATTACAATAGCCTGTTAAAAACAGGCCGATTCCTTTGGCATTGTATTCTTTAGGAACCAATAATAATTTACGGAAATTGACAGGGCTTCGCTTAAAGCCTTGGATCCATGCCAGCCTTGCTAAATCCCATTTTTTAAAAGGAGTAGCTTGAAATACCTTGGAGTTTAGGCCATCGTAGGGGTCCCAGCCGGCAAAGCTTTCGGATTCGCAGTAGGATTTGAGGGACTGAAATGAATCTTTAAATGATTGACTCATAATATTCAGAGAGAGTTTTAAACTGAAAATCTTTATTTTGCCTTTTTGCAGTTGTTATAAATTGCTTAAAAAGCTTTTCATTTTGCAGGCTTTTGGGATGGCCAATTAACACAAAAGTATCTCGTTTTCCTGACAATTTATTCTCAATATATCGAAAATATTTTTTGTGTAGCTTTTTTGAAAACATGCAAACATCCCATGTGCTGGCTTCTTTTTCGAGTATAAATTGTAATTTTTGCCGCAGACTTTTGTTTCCCACTTTTTCTTTGGCAACTGCACTCATGACTGTTTTTTTTCTAAACAGCAAGGATTGTATTTTTGAAATCGTGAATACCCGCTGCCACCGGGGTACCGGCAATGCAAAAACGGGAATTTCCAGTATGTCTTTTTTGGTATTGGATGCAATCCGAATGTCCTTTTCATCAACCCACCAATAATCCATTTCTAAAGGAATGTTGCGGTAATCGTATTTTGAAAGGTTACCGGTTTCATAGCCCCCGGGATAAACTGAACTATCGTATTTTATTCCCAATTCAACCATGGCAGTATATACTTCTGACGATGGCATAATGTTGTAACCACCGGCACGTAATGCAATGCATTGATAATCCGGCTCAACAGGTTTAATTAAATTTTCAAGTGCAGTTTTGGATTCTCTTATTAATTCATAAATACCATTTTTCGTTGAAGCCTGAAATTCACCCAGTCGCCAATTGTTCAAATCAAGCTCCCACCTGTCGTTTTGGTATTTGGCATTATGCCATTGCGGGTGAATGTGTAGTTGAATATCATGACCATTTTTTGCAGCCCGTCGTATTTGTTGTTCAATGGCTTTTACTGGGTTCTCTGTATAGCCCATTGTATTGCCTTTGTCCCATTCCTCTTTTAATTTCAAGTATTCAAGCGCCTCAAAAAATATAGTTATTTTAATACCCTGTTTTTGGCATAACCCAAGTATGGTATTTGTTGGTTCAATAATGTGAGTAAACACATTTCCTGATCCATCGCCAAAAAGTTCGTAATCAAATGTGAGGATGAGGTTCATTTAATATCTTTTTATTAAAACGCCATGTTATCAAATCAATGAGCTTTTGGTCAAATGAGCTTAGAACATCTCTGTATTTTTCAAGGCTTTTTCTGTGCATAGTTTTGGATTGTTTATTTTCAAAACTACTTTCTTTACCCGAAACATCCAACATGTTTTTTTTAAACTCTACTTCACAAAAATCACAAATGTATTTTACGGTGTGTTCCTTGTCTTGCACTAAATTTTCATAGGTAACTAAATGCAAATTATTTTTGTTTTTAAAATATGTTTTTACAGAAGAATTAAATTCTAAGCAAAAATAAAATAGGGTAAAATAATGAATCAAAACACTTTTAAACTTTGCATTTTGTTTTCTTTTTTTTGTTGCCGGATCGTTTATTTTTGATGCTATAATGGCTTTGGGATTACGTGTTAAAAAGATAATCTTTGCCTTTGGAAAATTCTTTAGCAAATATGAAATTTTTCTGAAATGAACCGGGTATTTTATTCCTTCTAATTTGCTGTTATTTTTCTTCCGAAGTAATTCAAGAATCATTTCCAGAATTATAACTTCATTTAGCGTTTCATATTTTTCTAATTCACTTAATAACTCCTCATACGAGATGTTGGATTTTTCAAAGTCCTTCCAGAAAGTGCCGTAAATTTTTTTTGATTTTAATAAATCAATGAACACAGTTGGTGTTGGTTCCATTTTTTTAAAGAGTTTATCGAGGGTGTTTTTTCTAAAAGGTTCAAACAGGTTCATTTCATCAAATGCCATTGTAATTTGCGAGTGGGTATCAAGAATGTTTTTCAATAGTGTAGAGCCTGTGCGGTGTTGTCCTATTATAAAAATGATATTCATAAAGTTGTATAAATGGTTTCTAACTTCTTATGTATTATTGTTAGATCAAAATTAGAGCTGTACTTCAAGTTTTCTATCGAAATGTTTTTCCTAAGTGTTTCATTATCCATCAATGAAATTATGGCTTCGGCAATTTCTTTTGACGATTGTTTTGCAACTTTAATTCCGTTAATGTTATTTTTTAAAATATCAGGCAGGGCACCAACTTCAGTGAAAATAATTGGTAAACCAGCAGCCAAAGCTTCAAGTACCGATACCGGACATCCTTCACTATAAGAAGGAAAAACAAATAGATCACTGTTTTTAAAGAGGTTTAATTTTTTCTTCCCTCTGATATATCCGTGAAAAATAATGTGCTCACTATAAGATAAAGCAACAGGATGTATTTTAATTGAATCTAAATAATCGCCAGATCCAGCAATGTGATATCTGATATTGGGGAATTGTTCAACGACTTTCGGCAATGATTCAATAAATTCAGTTATTCCTTTGGCCTTTTCGATTCGAGACAGAAATAAAATATTTAAAGTGCTTTCGGATTCATTTTTTTTAGTCAAAGATTTAAATTCATTTTTATCTATTCCAGTAGTTACAACACTAATTTTAGTGGAGTGTATATTGAGCTCAGAAATTTGTTGTTTGAACGTTTCAGCTAATACGATTATATGATCAAACGTATTGAAATACTTTATTATGGATTGCTGTCTTTTTGCATATATGAAATTTTTAAATTCATAGTTCCAG
>JAQIDD010000249.1 GCA_027858215.1 Candidatus Delongbacteria bacterium
ACAACAATGGCTCCCGGCGCTGCCATTACCGATGCGGCAAGCAGGTGTTTGGCAAAAAGCAACCGCATTGCCGGATCATCGCCGCCCAGGAACCCTATATAGGCGGCCAGTACACCTCCGGCAACTGTTGCCATGCCTCCAATCATGACCAACAGAATTTCGGATTTATTCATTCCAGGCAAATAGGCTTTGATCATCAAAGGGGATTCTGTTTGGCCGATAAAAATATTACCGGCTACAGAAAGGGATTCAGCACCACTTATCTTGAGTGCTTTGGTTAACAGCCATGCCAAACCATACACTACTTTTTGTATGATGCCTGCATAAAACAGTACACTTGTCAGGGCTGAAAAGAATATGATGGTTGGCAGAATTTGAAAAGCAAAGATGTAACCGTATGTTTCAGAGTCCATTAAGCCGCCAAGCAAAAACTCAGCACCATCCTGGCTGAATTGCAATATTTTGACAAATACCTGGCCAACAAACTCAAAGAATGTTTTTACAAAAGACACTTTTAATATGCTGATTGCCAAACCGCCTTGAATAGCAAGCCCAATAAGCACAACCCTCCAGCTTACCGCTTTTCTGTTGGTAGAGAACAACCAGGCAATAAACAATAAAACTACCATTCCAAGTAATCCCCTGAGCAATCCCATAATGCTAAAGCCCTGGTTTTCCAGGGGAGCATCCACCTTTTCAGTGCTGCTGTAAAGGCGGTGTATTTTTATTTCAGTATCAGAAGTGGTATTGGTGAGCAGTAAACTGTCTATCCCTGTTTTTTCAACAGTAAACGTGTAATCAGCTTTGATAAAATCATGTGCATTCAGGTTTAGAGCCTGTGGTATGGAAAGGCGATCTTTCTGATATACAAATATGCCGGACATGCTGTCATTTTCAGCCAACAAAATGGAATCGGGCTTATAAAAATGGACCCCGGGACAAAGCATTAGCCTCAATGTATTGTTTTTTAATGTCCATAACAATGGGGTGGTGTCTGTTTCAGAAAACATTTCCCCTGTGCCGTCTGCAGAAAACATGATTTCCTGATTGAACTCCGGAAGGCTACCGCTGTACGCCTTGTACTTACCGGCTTCAACAGTATTTCCATTGGCATGTGCCAGTGAGTAAATTATTACGCCTGCCATAACCAATAATACTAACCATATCTTGCGCTTCATCACTTATTTTTTATTGGGTTTCCGTCTGTTAATTTCATCGTTGATTTTTGATGCTTGTTCGTAAGCTTCCTGTTCAATAGCCTTCTGCAGCATGTCGTTCAATTCTTCGATGCTTTTTTGTGATAGGTTTTCAGTAGCAGAAATTGTTGTTTTATCTGATGATGAGCTTTGTTTTTTGCCCTTATCATCCTGATTATTGTCTTCTTCTGCATCTTCGCCTTCCAGATTGATAATAAGGCCTGCTTTGTCAATGATTTCCTGAGTAGTGTATATGGGGCAATCAAACCGGAGTGCAAGTGCAACAGCATCGGATGTCCTGGCATCAATTTCCATGGTATCATTGTCCTTGATAACAATAAGACGAGAGTGAAACACCCCTTCATCCAGTTTGTATATTTGAACTTCTTTTAACCCAAATTTCAGTTTTTTAGCAATGCTGATGAATAAATCATGCGTTAGCGGACGCGGGGGTTTTAGTTTTTCGAGGTGAATAGCAATGGCCTGGGCTTCAAAACTGCCAATGATGATTGGAATGCGATGCTCACTTCCAACGGCTTCAAGGACAAGTGCATAAGCTCCGCTTTGTGTTTGGCTATAGGAAAGTCCTAAAACTTTAAGTTTTATTTTATCCATAAACGGATTCTATTTTCACATTCCACTATGAGCACAAATATAAAAAAATCACGGGAACTTTATGTTTTTTAAAAATGTTTTAACTGAAAATCAATATCTTTGAAAAAAAATATATTATGAGAAGAATTGCATTGTTGTCTTTCATTGTTTTTGTTTCTGTAAATACCCACGCACAACCCTATGATAGCCTTACACAAGGATGCATAGATGAACTGCTGCAAAAAAATTACAAGGGCGTTGTATCTTTTTTCAGTGAGGATTTGCAGGAGAAGATAGAGCCAGAAAAAATTCAAACCTTACATGAAAGACACATTCAAGTTTATGGAGAGCCACAAATTCGCCCCCGTGTTCTCAAGACATATTATCATAATAAAAATATAGTGTATCGATTTTTATGGTATGGAGAGCAATTATGTAAGCTGCGTTTTGATGTGAATAATGATAAAATCACAAGTTTTCATATGAAAATTGAAGCAGTCACTGATGGCTGGACGCAACCTTCTTACGCCAAAAAAACGGATTATAAAACTTACCCTGAATTGATTCCATGCAACGGATATGGTTTGACCGGTGAGTTTGTCAGGCCTGTGGGGAAAAACCAGAACAAGTTGGTTATCATGATTCATGGTTCCGGCCCTTCAGACCGGGACGAGGCGATACTTGGAA
>JAQIDD010000326.1 GCA_027858215.1 Candidatus Delongbacteria bacterium
GTTGTATATATCATTCATGCGGATTATCCCGTTGAGCACTTATCATTTACAAAAACTGAAGCTGCTTACATCAGGGAACAGGTTAGATCAAATAAAAATCTCATTCACATCAATTCCTATTTCAAACATTCGTTTGTGCTTGTGATTGCAGATAAACACACAAACAACAACAGAGAAAAACTTCGAAACCAGGGAAATGAGGTTTGTGAAATGGTGAATACACATAAAGTATCCCACCTGATGATTGATGACCGTACTGACATTGAGTTCGCATGGAGAGATTTGACAGAAAGCATTGCATTGTCTAACTATCAGTTCACGAAACACATTAAAAATCCTCAAAAAAACACATTAACACACCTGGAGATATTCAGCAACCAGGCAGACAAAACCAAAATCAAATCATTAAAAGCCACCCTTGAAGGTGTTTATTTTGCCCGCGATTTAGTCAATGAACCTCACTCCCATCTCAATGCACTTAATTTTCCCGATGTATTGAAAGCAAAATTCAAGAACACAGGCCTGACAATAGATACACTACATTTAAAACAACTGGAATCATTGAAAATGGGAGGCATCCTGGCCGTAAATAAGGGAAGTGAAACCGGCCCTTCGTTTAGCATTGTCGAATGGAAACCTGCCAAACCCATTAACAGCAAACCCATTGTATTGGTGGGGAAAGGGGTAATGTTTGATACCGGTGGATTAAGTATAAAATCAGCCAAAGGCATGGAAGACATGAAATCGGATATGGCAGGCGCTGCGGCAGTAGCAGGCACCATGCTTAACCTGGCACTTTCCGGGGCTGATTTTCATGTTATTGCGTTAATCCCTGCAACAGACAACCGCCCGGGGAAAAATGCATATGTACCACAGGATGTGATTTATCTGCACGACGGCACCAGTGTGGAAGTACTCAACACCGATGCAGAAGGCAGAATGATCCTGGCTGATGCATTGAGTTATGCAAAACAATATAAGCCGCAACTTGTCATTGAGTTATCAACACTAACAGGATCTGCAGAAATTGCGGTGGGAATCAAAGCCATTGCTGCAATGGGAAATACCAATGACAACATGGAAATATTGAAAAAAGCAGGCTTTGCCTGTTACGAGCGTATAGCAGAACTCCCGTTTTGGGATGATTACAAAACCTTATTAAAGTCTGATATTGCAGAGCTTAAAAACGTCGGGGGCAAAAATGCCGGAGCCATTACCGCCGGTAAATTTTTAGAACATTTTACCGATTACCCTTTTATACACCTTGATATTGCAGGACCAGCTTTTCTCGAAACTAAAGATTCATACCGTGGTAAAAATGGAACAGGTGTTGGGGTTAGACTTTTAAACGAATTTTTCTATCTTAGTAAACAACAAAATTAACATATTAGTATTATGGATAAAATAAGATTAGGCATTACACACGGAGATATAAACGGTATAAGCTATGAGATCATCATCAAAACACTTTTGGACAAAAGAATTGCGGATTTTTGTGTTCCCATTCTTTACGGGTCCCCCAAAGTAGCAGCTTATCACCGCAAAGCCATCAATATTGACAATTTTAGCCTTAACCACATCAATGATGCCACTGATGCCAACCCAAAACGTGCGAATGTCATTAATGTGATTGATGATAACATCCGTGTTGAATTGGGAAAAAGTACTGAAGCTGCCGGAGAGTCATCTTTTCTTGCACTTGAAGCTGCTGTAAATGATTTGCAGGTTGGCAAAATTGATGCCCTGCTTACTGCCCCCATCAACAAGCATAACATTCAGAGGAAAGATTTTGAATTTAAGGGACATACAGAATACCTTGCTCAGCGCTTCAATGTTGAGAATTTTCTTATGCTTATGATAAGCGATGAATTAAAAGTAGGTGTTGTAACCGGTCATGTGCCAGTATCTCAAATTGCCGATCATATTACGAAAGAGGCTATTTTGAAAAAAATCAAAGTGCTTAATCACAGTTTGAAATACGATTTTGGCATAAGAAAACCAAAAATTGCTGTATTGGGGCTCAATCCCCACATTGGTGACGAAGGTCTTGTCGGGATAGAAGAACAGCAAATCATAATCCCTGCCCTTGACATAGCAAGAGAAGAAAACATCATTGCCCTGGGTCCCTATCCAGCCGATGGGTTCTTTGGAAATTCATCCTATTATCATTTTGATGCTGTTTTAGCCATGTATCACGACCAGGGATTAGCTCCATTTAAAGCCCTGGCAAAAGATGGGGGTGTTAATTTCACGGCCGGATTGCCTTTTGTCAGAACGTCACCTGACCACGGAACTGCTTATGAAATTGCCGGTGATGGAAAAGCATCCCCTGATGCATTCAGAAAAGCACTTTATCAAGCCATTGATATTCACAAAACCCGAAATAAAGAAGAGGAACTTGAAAAAAATGCTCCCGATTTAAACGAGTAAATTATAAATGACATAATAACAGTATCATGAAAAAATGCATATTTTTATTGCTTTTGCTGCTTACATGCTTTTGGTCATCAGCACAACAACCTGGAAATACCAGTCAGATTGCTCAGACTATCCTTACGGCAAGAGCCCAGGGCACCGAGTTTGCAGATATCACATACCATGCAACACATATTCATGAAATCACAAATAAAAATGACAAGGTTTTATACCACGTGATTGATTTGGAACCCTCAGGTTTTGTTATTCTTGCTGTTGATAACAACATTCATCCCCTGATTGCTTACAGTTTTGACAATTCATACCCCCATGATAAAGCAGTTTACAATTTCAAAGCCTGGATGAAAAATGTTGAAACTCTAATTCTCGAAACCCGGAAAGCAAAACTCCCTGCAGACAAAAAAATTCGTGACGCATGGAACAACATTGAAAACCCGGCTTATTGGAAAACAAGTAAATCAAAATCAGTATCTCCATTGTTGCATACAGAATGGAATCAGGGAAAATATTACAATGCTTCCTGCCCTGAAGATCCTGCAGGCTCGGATGGACATGTGCAAACAGGATGCGTTGCCACAGCACTGGGGCAATTGATGAACTACTTCAGGTATCCCAACCAGGGAACCGGCTACTACAGCTATACCGACCCCAATTATGGTTTTCTTGAAATGGATTTTTCACAACAAACTTACAACTGGGATGCCATGGGTACCAGCCTGAATGCATACAACCCTGATGTTGCTGACTTGCTGTATCATATCGGTATCTCGGTAGATATGCAGTACGGCCCTGACGGATCCGGTATGAATAACCACAAGGGAGCCTATACCCTACGTACTTATTTTGGTTATGATAACGAAACGCAATATCTTTTCCGGGATAGTCTTGATGAAAGTTTTGACTGGACTGGCATGCTCATTGACCATCTGGATCAAAACATTCCGTTGTACTATGCCGGGTGGTCAGACACCGTATTTCAAATGGGACATGCTTTCATTGCGGATGGATATCAGGACAGCACTCATTTTCATTTCAACTGGGGATGGGGCGGTTCCGCTGATGGTTATTTCAATCTGAATTCTCTTACACCCTCGGGTTCCGATTTCACACGTCTCCACGAAGCCATCGCCAATGCCACTCCGGATATTACGACCCCGGCACCATGCAGTGGCCAAAAATTAATCACCAACAAACAAGCTTGTTTGGCAGATGGAAGT
This sequence comes from Candidatus Delongbacteria bacterium, assembly GCA_027858215.1. Classification (GTDB taxonomy): domain Bacteria; phylum Bacteroidota; class Bacteroidia; order Bacteroidales; family ML635J-15; genus JAQIBY01. The sequence continues at coordinate 3,654 of JAQIDD010000326.1, forward strand.
GGCCCCTTGTACAACTATGAAAATGATTTGGAATGTGAATGGCTGATTCAACCCGATGATTCTGTTGCAAAGCTAAATTTTGAACTTCTCAGGTTTAAAACTCAGCCCGGTGATGAACTAATTATCTACGACGGACCTGATGATACCGCTCCTGTGTTGGAAACATTTTCGGGCGATGTTAACCCGCAAAGTTTTGAAAGCACTGCGGATAATGTACTGGTAAAATTCATTACCAACAGCTCTGATACAGATAAAGGCTGGTTGTTAAGCTACGATTCAGAACAGCCGGATTATTGTAATCTTATGACTACGTTTACTGACAGCAGCAGAATAATCAGTGACGGGAGCAACACTTACCTTTACAATCAAAATACGTTCTGCAACTGGTACATTCAACCCGAAGGAGCCGATTCAGTGTGCAGTCAATTTCTGGAATTTGATGTCGCTGATGGAGATTTTGTGAAAATTACGGATGAAAACACCAGTACTATTGTCGCTGATTTTACAGGCACCACCATACCCGAACCTTTTTTCATACACTCTGACAATATTACCGTAAGTTTCAGAAGTTACAACAACAGGGCACAGGGATGGAAATTCAAATATGCCATGAATGCGGCGTTGTCAAACCATAAAACACAGCTTGCACGTGCCGCATTATATCCAAACCCTGCAAGCACAAAATGCTGGTTTTCCTTTTACAATCAAAATGATAAAGAGCTGAATATACGCATCTATGATACCAGCGGAAAGTTAGTTTACACTGACAAAAGCTTTATTAACACCGGCCACAATCGCATTTCAATACCAGTCATCAACTTCCAGAGCGGTTTGTATTTCATAAGCCTGACAACCGACAGCAAACATGACGTAAGGAAATTGATGATCAATTAGTTGAGGAGCCTTCTAATAATTCTTTTCTTTCAAGAAACAAATTTGATGAATAAGATGCAAGGCACAAATTTTGTGCAAATTTTGTGCAACTGACGAACGAAGCAAGTGCAGAGGCAAAGCTTGCTT
>JAQIDD010000381.1 GCA_027858215.1 Candidatus Delongbacteria bacterium
TCTTCGTTGTAGCTCAAATTTTAAATCCTCGAATACGTTAGTATGCTGCGGTTTAAAATTTTCACACGCCTTAATCTTGAACATTATGAACTAAACACTGACTCTATTGACAGACACTACTTAGCAGGTATTTGTGATTTATCCATTGTCGGCAGATTTTCAGTATGCTACCGGTATAAAATAGAGAATATGAATATTGTAGAATGACTTCACGTTATTTACGGGAATGTGTTGATATTTTGAACAGGTTTGTTATTTTTATGCCTCGAACATTTAAACGATATGAAAACAAGCAAAGCAATAATAATCACAGGCATTGTATTCCTGCTGAGTTTGTGTGCCGGTATAATTACAGAAAAAGCTGCTGACATTTCTCCTCATAAACTGATTGATGTGGAACACATTGAAACCACAATTGAACAGCAGGTGGAGCTTGCAGAGGATGTCTTTTCAGACTTAAATGATTTGAATAATGCTGAGAATCCGCAACACGTATTTCAGAATGTATTGAGTGATTATCGTAATGATCTGTATGAGAGTAATATATCGATATATGTGTTCCAGGATTCGGTACTCACATTTTGGTCTGACCGGCTCATGCCGGTTCAGTATTCGTCCATTCCTGATGGGCCTGAACTTGCAAAAAAATCTAATGGTTATTACATCATGGTTCCCAGCCGGGATGGAGAATACACAAAACTTGCAGCTATCCTGATGAAAAGGCTCTATGCATATGAAAATGAAAATTTACCTCCTGATGTTCCTGATGTGTATGGCATCCCTGATGACGTTGTTATTGACACTATCCCCGGCACCGGCAAAAAAATTTATTATATGGGAAAACATCTTTTTAGTCTCTGTTTTGATGCTGAAAAGGTGCGGAATGATGGGATGTTTTATGCTTCAGTGATACTGTATTTTATTGCTTTTATCAGTATATTGGTCCTTTTGGGGTTTAGTTACAGGTATTTAATTAACAAACTGCGACATCAAAATTGGTTGATACTCGCTTTCCTGGCCGATCTTGTGTTGCTCAGGTTTTTGATGTTATACTTTGATTTTCCGCGAATCTGGTTGAAAATGGACTTGTTTTCACCGGTCCATTACGCCGAATCAATGATTAATAATTCACTGGGAGGGATGGTGGTCAATGTTGCGATACTATTGTGTTTTGCCATTGTGTTTCACCGGTTTTTCAGACTCGGTGTCAGAAAATTGAATCCGCTTATCCAGGCTGTGGTATCAGTTGTTGTGTATGCGTTCATGTTTTTTCTGATTTATTTTGGGATTTACCGTATCCATGGCCTCATTATGAATTCCACGATTCCCCTGGACTTTAGTAACTTGTTGAATCTAAGCTACCTGTCTTTTGTTGCGTTTTTTGCCATTCTTGCACTGATTGTCTCCTTATTATTAATCGCTGACCGTATATTAGGCGAGAGCAGGAAAAGCATTGCCCCCAGAGTTTGGGTGTATTCGGCTGTGGTTTTTCTTGTTTTTTTGATTTTGATAAATTGGTTCCTCGCTCATGAAGCTTTATCTGTTTTGAGTTTTGCCTTTACCGTACTCATGGCAGGTATCCTGTTTTATATCAGGGTAATGAGAAGAAAGTTTACATATTACGTGTGGTTGATTTTGAGTGCGATAGTAGCGGTGTTGTTCACCAGTGTTATTCATGACTTTAACGAGAAAAAAGAAAGAGAACAAGCCAGGGTGATGGCAATGAATTTAGCCAATGAAAGGGATGCCGGAGCTGAATATTTTATCAAAGAAATTAACAAGGATATTTGTGAAGATGATAAACTGGTTTCTCTGCTTAAACAGGGACAATACGATGAAGTAAATGATTATTTTTATGCAAATTACATGCGTGGTTATCTGGAGAAATACGATGTGCAATTGACACTATGTGATTCAAAGGACAGTCTGATTGTTAGTCCTGATGATGAATTAATGCATTGCCATGATTTCTTCAAGGGCATGACAGAAACCTATGGAATAGCATTGCCCGGCACAGATTTTTATTTTCTGGATAACAACAACGGCCGGATTTCATATCACGGACAAATACCTGTTGGTGTAACTGATAGCCTGGACCCTACAATTTTTGTCGAACTTGAGAGTAAGGTTCAGGTTGAAGGCCCGGGGTATCCGGAGTTGTTGCTCGACCAGGCTTTAATGCCCGGAAAAACAGGCAATAATGCATCGTATGCAAAATACTATGAGGATATGCTAATCAGCAGCGTTGGTGAGTATGATTATCCTGATGATTTTGTTTATACACAGTTTCATTCGGACTTTTACAGTTTTGAAGCTGATGATATGTGGCATCTGGTATATCATCCTGATGAAGATAATTATATTGTGGTGAGCCACCCTCTTAAGGGGTGGAAAGATTATTCAATCTTTTTTACGTATATTTTCTTTCTCCTTTTTATGATAATGAACCTGGTTTATTTAACGGATTATATCCTCCGACGAAAGGGCTTGGGGATTTTTGGAGGAAGCCTTAAAAACCGGATCCAAACCTATCTTTTATTGATTTTCTCATTAACACTTATTGTCATTAGCATTGTAAGCATTTCATTTTATATCCGTAAATACCGTGACAAGCAAAAAGACGCCATAGAAGAAAAAATGCAGTCAGTGTTGGTTGAATTAAATCATAAACTTGCTGAGGAACAGAGTTTGAATGCTGATATGCAAGATTATTTAAATTATTTGCTGGTCAAATTTTCCAATGTGTTTTATACGGATATCAATTTATTTGACCTTGATGGTAAGCTGCTCGCATCATCACGGATGGAAATTTACGATAAAGGTTTGGTGGGTCGCCGGATGGAACCAGATGCCTATAACAAAATACGGCAACGGGGGGCAGGGTATTTCGTCCAGAATGAAAAAATTGGTGAGATGGAGTATTTATCTGCATACCTGCCATTTAAAAACATGCATGGAAACACACTGGCTTATATAAATTTGCCATATTTTGCACGTCAGAGTGACTTTAGCAAGGAGATTTCCAGTTTGACAGTGGCCTTATTGAATGTGTATCTCATTATGTTTGTTTTTACCATTTTGATAGCCCTCATTACATCAAATCAACTGACCCGGCCACTGCGAATGATTCAGGACAGATTGCGACTTATGGATATATCAAAACGTAATCGTAAAATCCGGTATGCCGGCGAAGATGAAATCGGTAGCCTGGTACACGAATACAACAAAAAAGTGGATGAACTTGCCGCCAGTGCTGAAAAATTGGCCAAAAGTGAGAGAGAATATGCCTGGAGAGAAATGGCCAAGCAAATTGCCCACGAAATTAAAAATCCACTGACCCCTATGAAACTCAGTGTGCAGCATCTTGAAAATGCATACAAAGAAAACGACCCTGATTTTGCTGCCCTGTTTGAACGGGTATCAAAAACACTGATTGAACAAATTGACAGCTTGTCTGACATTGCTACCGAATTCAGCAATTTTGCCAGAATACGCCTGAAGCAAAAAGAACGCGTTGATCTTGTTGAAAGAATCTCACAAATTGAACAGCTGTTTTCCGGACTGAGTACCACACGTATTATTGTGCATAATGAAGTGGATGGCCTGGCATGGATACTTGCTGACAAAGAACAAGTGGTCAGAATGCTTAACAATCTGGTTAAAAACGCACTACAGTCGATACCTGCCGGTTCTCAGGGCATAATCCGTATCACTTTAGTGGAAAAAATGGATTATTTTCTGCTTAGCATTGCCGATAATGGCATTGGAATACCGGATGACCTGCGTGAAAAAATATTCAGTCCAAGTTTTACAACTAAAACCTCAGGTATGGGTTTAGGCCTTAGCATTGTGAAAGGCATTGTGGATAATATGGATGGAAGAATATATTATGAAACCGAAAAAGATAACGGAACTGAATTTTTTATAGAAATCCCGAAAGCAAAGGAATGATCTGTTTGTTATCGGGTTAGGGTTTGAAATGATTTCATCAGGATGATTGTGATAAAATAAAACAGATTATTTTTCAACTGAATTTAATTTTTCTATCTTGCACATATCATCAATACATGTAAATAAGATGAAAAAAGAAGGTTTATTTGCTCTGGTTGTGAGTTTTCTTATGCTTACAGCTTGTTCAACTGTGCCATTGATAAATAGGAAACAGGTGTTGTTTGTACCTCAATCGCAGATCTTATCCATGAGTTACACCAATTACAATCAATTCCTGGACACCAATCAAGTATCGACCAATCAGACAGAAGTGAACAAAGTAAAAACCGTTGGAAACAATATTTCCACAGGGGTGGAAGAATTTCTCAAAGAAAATGGCCTTACCAACAGGCTGGAACAATTTGACTGGGAATTCAACCTCGTAGAAAACGATGTTCCCAATGCCTGGTGCATGCCCGGTGGTAAAGTGATGTTCTATTCGGGAATTCTGCCGTTGTGTCAAAACAATGATGGCATTGCTGTTGTCATGGGGCATGAAATAGGCCATGCTGTAGCCAGACACGGCAATGAACGCATGTCACAATCCCTGATGGTAGCTGCAGGAGGCATGGCGCTTTCAGAATTCATGAAATCAAAACCTCAACAAACACAGGAGCTATTCCTCAGTGCTTTTGCTATTGGTTCCCAGGTAGGGGTATTGTTGCCTTACTCCAGGAAACATGAATACGAAGCCGATAAACTCGGGCTTACATTTATGGCAATGGCCGGATATGACCCAAACGAAAGCATAAAATTCTGGGAGCGCATGATGGAGCACGGTGGACCAAAACCACCTGAATTCCTCAGCACTCACCCTGCCGATGCAAAACGCATTGCCCAGATGAAAGCAAATTTGCCTGAGGCTATGAAATATTACGAAGCATCCGTTCAAAAATCACCGTAAACTGATACTTGTTTATCTCACACCTGTTACTGATGTATATTGAGGTAAAATTTCCCCCATTCTTTCTGGTCTGAATTTCTTTTATGATTTTATATAATGCTGTACAAAACACTCATGAGGTGATTAACGCCTAATGCGAAATTAGGTAACCCCCGCCACAGGCAGATACCGGCTTCATCACTGAGGTCGGTATTATTTTTAAATGGCTGAAAAGACTTCCTTTTTATCCATTAAAAATCAGCATCAGATATGAACCTCATCCGGTTTATTTTTGCCATCTTTGTTCCCGCTTTGTTATCACAGGCTCTGTGAAAACAGTCTGTAGTGAATCCCGGGCAGGAACGCAGGTACTGGTTTTATTATAAAAATCATAAAGCAGCCAAAACTCCGCTCTTTGCAAACAAATGTGATGTGAATGATGCCCCGTACAGGATTTTTTTCTATTTTTAGCAGGGCCTGATGACAGATTCCAATGAATAAGAACTATTTACATGAAAGAAAATCAATCCGATTATCATCACAAAAACAGCCGGACGGCCTTAAAGCGCCCCTTGAAATTCAGGGTAGGAAAGGACAATGAATTGCTGAAATTCCTGTACCAAAATGCACCCAATAAAAAGGCCAAAACCCTGCTGAAACACAAGCTTATTAAAGTCAACGGAGAAACCGTGTCTCAATTCAATCATCCACTGAAGGAAGGCGATTTGGTGGAATTACATTTTGACACCAGTGCCACGGAAAAACGCTTTCGTGGTTTTAGCATCGTCTTTGAAGATGAAAACATCATTGTGATTAATAAACATGCCGGACTGCTTTCCATTTCCACGGATAAAAGAGAAAAACTGACCGCATACCGCGCTTTAAGCAAGCATGTTAAGCTGGACGACACGGCCAATAAAATATTCATTGTCCACCGACTTGACAGGGATACCTCAGGGCTCATGCTTTTTGCCAAAAACGAAGATGTCAAGAAAAAGATGCAGGACAATTGGAAGGACATGGTTTCTGACCGCATTTACCTGGCATTGATTGAAGGCAAGCCCGAGCCATGGAGTGGAAGCCTCACGTCTTATCTCTATGAAAGCAAAGCCTTGAAAGTCCATGTCACCGATGATCCCGAAGAAGGCGAAAAAGCGGTTACCCATTATAAAATCCTCAAGGGAAATAAAAAATACACCCTGCTGAAAGTCTGGCTTGAAACTGGCAAAAAAAATCAAATCCGGGTACAACTGGCTGACAAAGGATTTCCTATAATAGGTGATAAAAAGTATGGTTCCACAGTTGACCCCATTGGTCGCCTCGCCCTGCATGCCTGGACGCTGAACTTTGAGCATCCCGTAACCGGAGAAAAAATAAACTTAAAAACAGATATACCACGGAAATTTTCCCGGATTGTGTAAGAAAAGGCAATCTGATAATTGACCATAAGCATATCATGTGTTTCTGTAAACACCTGGCCTTCGGTGCATGTTGTTTTAATTGCAATGTATTTAAAGCGGCAGCAACAGAAGATTAAGCAGGGTAAAGCTATTGTACAGAAGGTCTGCTCATCATTAGGCTGATGAAATTATTTTCTTAAATTTGGGCA
>JAQIDD010000004.1 GCA_027858215.1 Candidatus Delongbacteria bacterium
TATCACATCTCTGTGAGTCTAACTTTTCACCTAACTTCAAACGGTGGTGTTTCTCATCTCCGAAGCCTCACAACTTCGTTTCTTATTGAAAACCTTTCCGGCGCTTTCTTTTTCCGTAGAAAAAGACTCTTCCGGATTTGCTTCCCGTTTTCAGCAGGCTTTTATCTCTCACCTGGTATTTACAAATATAGTATAGGCAATACCCCCCTCCAAATTTATTTGCCTGTTTTAATGAACAGGTTTTCCACAGGGTTGTAAACAGTTTATTAACAATTTTTGAATTTTAGGATGCCTCTTCACAGCCCTTGTTAACCCTCTTGTTTCTAACGGTTACGCATACATATCAACAATGAAGGCCAATTTTGGTTATTAACAATGCATTGATTTTTTGGGTGAAATATCAGGATAAAAAACGCGTGAAAAATGCAAAAGTGGGAATTTATTGCCCCTTTTTCAATTGTTCCCTCTTGTGCTTTTTGTACATTTCAATAGCGAGACCGTCAGCCAGGCCGATGCGGGGGGCAATAAAATTAGGTATCCTTCCCCATTTGGATAGTTTTCTGAATATTTCTGCGGCGGGCACAATCACGTCGGCCCTGTCGGGTCTGAGTCCAATGTCATTGATGCGCTCTTCGAGGGACAAGGGTTTTAATTTCTTGTATGCTTTATCAAGTTGTTCTTTGCTGATGGAATGTTTATCAATATCACCGTATAATTTTGTGAGTTTGTTGATGTTTCCTCCCGAACAGATGCAATTTACCTCCCCGTTGTTTTCACGTGTTGATTTTATCCATTGTTTCATATCATACCAATCGGTAGAATGCACTTTATCCAGCAACAACCGTATCGTTCCTATGGGAAAGGATTTGGATTTAACAAAAGCCCCGTCAGAAAAATAAGAAATCTCCGTACTTCCACCACCAACATCAATAAACAAAGTGTCGTCATACACGAGTTGAAAATTTGCATTGGTTGCTTTGCTGATGATTTTTGCTTCCTCTATCCCGTCAATAATTTCGAGATCAATGCCACAGGCGTCATGTATTCGTTTCAATACATCGTTTTTATTATCAGCCTCCCGCATAGCTGCCGTGGCACAGGCTCTTGACATCACGGGCTCATAAACATCTATCAACAACTGATACGCCCTGATGGTTTTGATGATTTTCTGAATTTTTGCCTCTGAGATATAGCCTTTCTCAAACACATCCAGCCCCAGCCGCAATGGCACACGTGTGATGGTGGCTTTGTCCGTAAAGGGACGTCCAAAACGCTCATACACGGTGGTAATCAATAATCTGCCGGCATTTGAACCGATATCTATAGCTGCAACTAACATTTTTAGCTTGGATTTTTATAATGTTTCTGTTTCAGATAATCATAGGTATCCCATTGTGTGCGGACTTTGGGCAGGTTGTTTCGTTTAAACCGGTTGGCAAAAGTTCCATCCACAATCCGTGCTTTGGTATTGTCCCGCAATTGAATATCCAGCATGTCAAGCAGTTCCTGCTTTAAGGTTTCATCACGGACAGGGGCCGTTACTTCAACCCTGTTATTGAGGTTCCGTCCCATCCAGTCTGCCGAGCCAATAAATACTTTTGTGTCTTCACCATGACAAAACGCGGTTATCCTGGCATGTTCAAGGTATTTATCAAGGATACTAAACACTTCAATGTTTTCGCTGACTCCTTTAACCCCGGGTACAAGCGTGCATATACTGCGTATAATCATTTTTATCTTTACGCCGGCCTGGGACGCTTTATACAATTTGTTCACTATGCGCTTGTCATCCAAATTATTGAGTTTAATTATAGCCCATGATTCTCTCCCTGCTTTGGCTTCATTGATTTCATATTCCAGCATTTTCATGAAAAAGTTACGTGTACTAAAAGGACTGACAATGAGATGTCTGAAACGCATTGGCCGGTATGTGGCTTCAAACAATTCAAACACTTTCCGGATCTCATGTGTCATTCCCCTGTCGCTGGTAAGCAAACCAACATCAACGTATTGTTTTGCTGTTGATTCATTAAAATTGCCTGTTCCAATGTATCCAAAATACAGGTTTTTATTGTCTTCTTTTCTTCGTATCAGCAATAATTTGGCATGTATCTTAAAGCCGGGAATGTTTTTTATGATCTTCACACCCGCTTCCTGAAGTTTTTCAGCAAGATAGATATTTTGTTTTTCATCAAAACGCGCCTGCACTTCAAGAAATACCTTTACGTTTTTTCCGTTTCGGGATGCATTGATCAGTGCATTGATTACTGCTGATTGATTGGCTACCCTGTATAAGGTTATCCTGATGGATCTGACTTTTGGATCTATGGACGCTTCTCTCAGCATATCCAACATGTGATTGAATGACTGATAGGGGAAATGCAGTAAAAGATCTTTTTTCTGAATGGTATTAAATATACTTTCCCTTTCGATTATGTCTTTATGCCACAGGGGGGCTATCTTTTTATAGGCGTGTTCAGGGCCGAGCAGATCCGGGAAATTCATAAAGTCTTTGGAGTTATGATACCTGTCCCCTTCAACAAGGTGGTAAGTTTTCCCGCCTGAAATTTTTGACAAAATTTTATCACGGAGCATATCCGGCATGTTCCTGTCATAAACAAAGCGCACCGGGGGGCTGGTTTTGCGCTTTTTCAAGCTGTCTGACAAAATCTCAAGAAAACTCTTGGAAACATCTTCTTCAATATCCAGCTCGGCATCGCGGGAAAATTTAAAGGTGTAAGCTTCGTAATCTGAATAATTGAATACCCCAAAAATATCATCAAGGCAATACCGTATTACATCATCAAGCATAATTATGTATTGATTGCCTTCATGGGGTGGTAATACTAAAAAGCGGTCCACATTAGCTGTGGGGATTTTAATGATTGCCCAATGAGGTTTTTCGGGCTTTTCCTCCCTGTGTAAAATAACACCGAGGTATATGTTTTTGTCCTTCAGGTATTCAGGGTCTTGTAGTTTTTTTATGATGATGGGAAATAAGTACTGCCTTACTTCTTCTTTGAAATATCGCTTTACAAATTGCCCATGTTCCTCAGGAATCTCATTCTCATTTAAAAGATATACCCTTTTGTTTTCCAGGTCTTTTCTTACTTCTTCAAACGCATTGGAAAATTTTTGTTGTTATTTACGAACGGTATCATACACCTCATTCAGAATGTTTCTGTAATAGGTGGCTTTTTTAGGATATTCCTTCTCATTCAATGTAACAAGACGGTTTAATGTCCCCACGCGAACCCTAAAGAATTCATCCTGGTTGTTGGAAAAAATACCAAGAAAATTAATCCTTTCCTGCAAGGGATTATTATCATCGCCAGCTTCCTGCAACACCCTGTTATTGAATTGCAACCAACTGATTTCCCTGTTTATGTATAAATTGTTATCCATCTCTGCAAATTCATTGAATCAGACCGTTTTTAAAATCGTGAAAATACAAAAATTTCATGATTTTTCATTGTCTGAAAAAACATTCATCATATCCTCCCAAAACCATTGCCCCGGATATTATCGAACAAAAAGGATAGTCTTTTGTTTATTTTTTGACATATAAATAATATTAAACTCAAAAAGATTGGTTATGAAAAAGTCAACAATGAAAACAACGGTTTTGTCTATAACCATAGCAACTATGGTGATGTCAATGATTTTTACAGGGTGTGACAATCAAACAATTAATGACCAGGAAGACACCAACACATCATCTGCAAAAATTCAACCGGATGTGAAGGATATGGGCAAAAAACCATGGGTGTTGGATATCGAAAAAACCACCATTGACAATGAACATTACAGACTGGCAAACTGGACAGGCGAAAACATTCAACTCGTACTCATGAGTCTCAAGCCTGGCGAAGAAATAAACCTGGAGAGGCATGGTAACCGAGACCAGTTTATTCGCATCGAACAGGGAAAAGCACGTGTCCTGATGGGAAAATCGGAAGACAAGCTCTCGTTTGACAAAACCGTAAGTGATGACTGGGCAATACTTATTCCTGCCGGATACTGGCACAACATTAAAAACATTGGTGAAACAGAACTCAAGCTTTATTCAATATACGGGCCTCCCGAACATGCAAAAGAAACGCTTCATGCAAGGCATGAAGATGCAGAAGAGCATCACCATGAAGAATAACAGGTATTCAGGCTTGATATGACACCAGTTATTGTGTTTAATAGCGCATCCTGGCGGAGCATGTTTTATTCTAAATAAAAATTTGTGTAAGTTTGTTCAGATGAGAAAATGATTTCTTTCTGTGAACAATTCGAACACAAACAAAGGTTTAGACAAGGTGGGAAAACCTGCCGGCATTGATGATACCATCAAAGTATGTTTTGTAAATACCACCAAAAGCTGGGGTGGTGGTGAGCGGTGGCATTTTGAAAATGCAGCCTATGCATGTCAGCAGGGTTTTAAGGTTAGTATAATATGCAGTAAAAACAGCCGTTTACATGACAAAGCATCACAAGCAGGAATCCATTGCCATCCGATAAACATATCAAATCTGAGTTTTATTAATCCGTTTACCTTACAAAAACTGAAACAATATTTTAGAAAAAACGGCATTGATGCGGTTGTTTTCAATGGCCCTTCAGATTTAAAAACTGCCGGGATAGCAGCTATGCGTGCAGGTGTGCCCCTAAGGATTTACCGGCGCGGATTGGCAAAAGCACCACATCGGAATGTACTAAACCGCTTTTTGTTTTCAAATGTCGTTACAGATTATATCGTCAATTCAAAAGCCACTGCCAAGGCATTATTCAGCAAATCAGGGCCATCCCGACAGGACAACTCCCATGTTCATGTGCTCTATAACGGCATAGAACCACATCCGAACATAAAGTATCCATCTTCTTATCAGGATAAAATTGTGTTTGGCAATGCCTCCCGCTTTGTTCCTCAAAAGGGATTGCACTACCTGCTGGACATGGCTTTCATCCTGAAAAAATCTAGAACGGATTTTATGGTGCATATCGCCGGCACCGGGCCATTGGAAAAAACATTAAAGGATAAAGCCTCAACATTAAACGTGCATGATGTGGTAGAATTCACTGGTTTTGTGGATGATGTTCCTGCATTTATGTCGGGCATTGATGTGTATGTGTGTACCTCAATTTTTGAAGGCTTTGGCTTTTCCATTGCAGAGGCTATGCATGCCGGGAAACCTGTACTCGGATTTGATGTCAGCAGCAATCCTGAACTTGTATCAGACCAAAAAACAGGGTCCCTGGTACCAGCTTTTGATGTGCATCAACTGACAAATAAAGCCCTTGTCCTGATGGAAAACAAGGAATTAAGGCAAAAACTTGGCGACGAAGGGCAACGCGTGGCGCTGGAAAAATTCAACAAAATCCATCAACATGAAAAATTTTGCGAGCTGGTAAAAAGATTGAGAGACAGATGAGATAGTGGGATGGAGAGACGGAGTGATGGGGAGATGGTTTATAGGTTTTGTTTTGGGTTTATTTGGGCGTGCCCCTTTTTCCAGGACTAGTATGAACTTTACGAAAGTTCAAAACTTTCGTAAAGTTGTCTCCAGCCCGGAAAAAGGGTCGGTCTCCGGCTTATAGTTGTGTGCAGCTTTGCGGGTGCTGTAAGCTGCAGGCAGGAGTTCCGTTCCTACACTCTGCTGCATCACAGCGCCTGACGCATCGCTGCACCCAGGCTGCCAGCCTGCGCCCTCACGCGGGAGGAAGATGGAGAGATGGAGAGATAGTGAGATTGAGACAGGGTAATCGGTATTCGGTGATGGATGAGATTCAGTTCAGGCCTTTAGTGAAAATAAAATTCGTTGATGGTTGGATTTGCTGCGATTTGTACAAGCGTTTTTGTATGGTTTTTACTTTGTTTGAAGATGGCTTAATGTAACTCAAATCAATCAAAAATCGATAAAATCCCGCTTGTTTCAACTTGTCGTAATATTGCGTTAGACTCACAGGATTTTCCGGAATGACATAGCTGATGCCTTCTTTTTTTCGATACAAAAATTGCACACCACTGCGTTCGGTAAAACGGTCGCCTGTTTTTACAGGCATTCTTGAGATAAACAAATGCGGATGAAAATACACCGGAATTATACCATCCCTGTCTTTCCCTTGCTTTAAGTTATCAAAATCATTTTCCAGGGGACGAATGTAATTATACACGCCTTGTTCTATCAAGGCTAAAATAGCAACATCACTGAATGTATATACATTTTCGGTAGCAATAAATCTTGCATTTTTAGGGCATAATAATTTTTGAGAAAGGTGATTGATGGCAACCTGTTTTATCCCTGCCTTGTACATCTTTTCTGTAAGCATCCGGAAATAATCCTGTTTGTTCTCAGGAATAAATTTCGGCAACTCAATGGCTATTTTATGTTTGAATTTTTGGATAAGGCCGGTTTGGGGATCAAATTTATCCCACGCTTTAGAGGACATATCAAGCAAAAGCATATCAATGTTCCTCAAATCTACTTTGGGCAACCATGCCAGCTGGTCAATGCGAACGATAATCTCTGATTTTGATTTTTTTTGGTTTTCCCTGATGTGCAATTGCTTTTTGATATACGCTTTGTTTCCGGCAGGCATTACTGTCTGTATGCCTGGTAAGCTCCCCTCAAATTTAGTTGGGAATTTTTTTTCCGGTATGTTGGCCAGATATACTTCATCTCCTGTCGTTACCAGATCAGGAGGGTAATAAACCCGGAAGGTATTCCCTGTGTTTTCGAGTTTTTTTATTTTAAAACTGATGTGCTCACTTTTAGTTGGATTGACAATGCGCAGGCGGTAATTGTTCGCAATTTCCGTATCGCTTTCAAACTCAAAATATGTTGATGTGGAAACACATACGTTGCCTAAAAATTTACCTGTTGCCGGTGCATCTGAGATGGCATTGCTGTTGTTTTGCCCCAGAAAATACGTTGTTTTCTCCCTTCCCAGGTCAAAGTCAAGCAAAGTTTTGGCTTCCGGGATTCTGTTGTGATCATCAATAGCCATGCGGTATGCGCTTCCCACCCGGTACACGTATTCTGCGGGCTTCATCCGGCCTTCCACTTTAAGCGATTTTATACCCATTTTAGATATCTCAGGGATGAAATCTATGGCCTGATTGTCTTTCAGCGAAAACAAAAAGCCGGATGTATTTCCATGATAAATGCGCCTGCAGGCCTGTTTACATTGTCCCCTGTTGGCACTCATGCCCCCCAGGTAAGAACTGAACAAACACATACCGGAAAAAGCGTAACACAACGCTCCATGTACAAAGACTTCAGAGTCTGCACCATGTTTTTGGGTAATGTGTTTCAGTTCATCCAAAGTCAATTCCCTGGCCATGATCACACGTTTAATGCCGTTTTGCTTTGCATGCAAAGTGCCGGCACTGTTATGATTTCCCATTTGCGTGGATGCATGCAATTCAAATTCCGGGAAAAACTTTTTTACCACATACCACACTGCACAGTCCTGGACAATCAGTGCATCAGGCTTTGTTTGCTGCAACTGAAACAACAGGTCGAGCAAATCATCCAATTCACAGTTCTTAATTACTGTATTCAGGGTGATGTAAACAGCAATATGTTTGTCGTGTGCTTGATTTACCAGGGTTTTTAATTGTGCCGGCGAAAAATTGACCGCTCGCTCGCGTGCGTTGAATTGTTTTGCACCCAAATAAACGGCATCAGCACCTGCTTCTACAGCAGCAAAAAATGACTCTGTATCACCGGCCGGCAATAACAATTCAGGTTTATGTGCATATTCAACCAACATGGAATGCAAATTACAGATAGGATTATTTTAAGCCTGTGCTAAGCTTATATCTTTACTAATGCTGAGCGATTAAACAAAAAAGAGGCTGCCCGTTATTTTATCATTTGGACAACCTCTTGCTTTAAAAATATTACTGACTACATTTGAATATCCTGATCTTCTTCATCTGTATTATTCTCATTGTCATCTATATTCAATTTATTTTCTTTGAACTGAAGAGTTTGCTTTTTCTCGTCCTTTTTTGTGATTTGTGGTTCCCCGCTTTCACTGTTTTTTTCTTCGCCAATATCTGTTAATTCTTCTTCAGATTGTGATTCTTCCGGAGCAATAACCTGGTTGATGTCATCCTGATGAGCTTCATATTCTTTTTCATATGTATCTCCTAATTCAGACATGAGTTCAGGACAGTTGTCATTTAACTTCTCTGCCTGCTCTTTTAAAGGCTCTTTCATGTCATGCAGTTTTTTAAATTCTGCGATCGCATCTTCATCACCTTCAACGGCTTCGTCGAGTGTTGAAAAATACACTTCTGAAAAATGTCCAATGGCTGTTTCAAACTCATCGCAAGTCTCGAATTCCAGGGTTTCATACGCTTGGTTGAAACTTTCGAGGTCAACGATTTGTGCTTTGGTTTCTTTTTTAGGTGTTTTTTCGTCTTCCTTGTCTTTGTTTTCGCCATTGTTACATGAAATGGCAAAGATGCTGAATATTGCAGCAAATGTGAAAACACTTAATTTTTTCATGATGTTACGTTTTTAGTTTATACGGTAAAAATACACAAATTATGTTTCATAACAAAATATTTTAAATTTTTCTCATGAGGCTGCCTATTCGCTTTTATCCGGAAAATCCGGAACTCCGGGTATAACCGGAGGGTTGTTTTCCAGTTTTTTCATGGCAATTTCAATGGCTTTATTCAATTGTTGATCTTCACCATTGAATTCTTTCCACGGGTCGTTCCACAATTCGATGTCGGGTTCTACACCATGCCCTTCGATGATCCATTCGCTTGTGTCGGCTGCGTAATGCGCAAATTCGGGTTTTCTAAGCGTGCCACCATCAACAAAAGGCAATGAACCACGTATGCCGACAACGCCTCCCCATGTTCTGACACCAATGATGGGGCCAAGGTCATATTTCCGGAACTGGTAAGGAAACAAATCACCGTCAGAAGCAGAATACTGATCCACAAGCAACACTTTCGGACCGACATGCATGCCTCTTGGACGTGTGCCGGGTTCTGTTACATTTCTGCCGATTCCCATCATAGCAAGCTCACGCCTCAGCCTTTCAATAATCATAGGTGAAACATTGCCACCGCCGTTGCCACGGTCATCAATGATCAAAGCTTCTTTTGTCAGTTGCGGGTAAAAATGCTTGACAAATTCATTCAGGCCTTCGGTAACCATATTTGGAATGTGTATATATCCAACCTTGCCATTGGTGGCTTCGGATACTTTGTTGATGTTATCCTGCACCCACTGGTAATAGTATAATTTGGATTCATCTTTTACCGGTTCAATGATGTATGCTTTGCTGTTTTTTTCAGATGGTTTGTCGTTGACTGCAATGACCGTTTTTTTCCCGGCTTTGCCGATGAGCAGGGTGTAAATGTTATTTGTGTTTGTTGTGGGATGCCCGTCGATGGAAATAATGTAATCCCCTTCGCTGATGTTTTTGCCAATTCCTGTGAGGGGAGCTATGTATTCATCATTCCAGTTTTTGCCTTTCAGTAATTTTGTGATTTTAAAATACCCGGATTCGTCTTTGGCAAATTCCGCACCCAGCAAACCTGTGTATATTTTTTCGGGTTTATCCCTGTCACCACCGCCGACATAAGCATGACCAACGTTGAGTTCGCCAATCATTTCCCCGATGATGTAGGTCAGGTCGTTTCTGTGATTCAGGTAGGGAAGAAAGACTTTGTATTTATCCTTCATGGCTTCCCAGTCAACGCCGTGCATCCCGGGATCATAAAAGAAATCACGCATTTGCCGCCATGCCTCGTGAAATATTTGTGACCACTCCTCGTGCAGGTTGATTTGAATGTCCATGTCTGATTCATCTACAGGGTCTTTCAGTTTTGGTGAGGAAGAAGGCAGGTCAATCACATAATATTTGCCCGATTTACGGATAAGCATTTTTTTGTGGTTTGTGGAAATGGTATATCCCATGGATTCACCTATTTCTTTTTCTTCGCGCTTGTCGAAATCAAAATAGTTGAGTTTTGATTTGTGTTTTAATTTATTCTGGATATAATATATTTTATTGTCAGCGTGATTCAGACTCCAGTATGAAGCTGCATCCACAGGCAGTACATTTATACGGTCAGCAATGCCTTTGATATCCACCTTGATTTCTTTGGATGATGCATCTTCTTTTTTGTCATCAGTTTTGTTGTTTGCATCATCTGTTTTCACCTGCACCGTATCATTTTGAGGCCGTAGCGGATCGGGATAGTCTGCAGCTAAGGTAAGGTAATATATGCGTGACATATCCCTGTAGGCATGATTCCATTCCGTCTGACTGTAAATGGGATTAAAATCGCGGTTGGATGTAAAAAACAACAGGTTGCCGCAGGTTGAAAATTCAGGGTTTGAAGCATCGTACCATTTGCTTGTTACGGGTGTTGTTTCCTTATTTTCTGTACTATACAGGTAAATTCTGTTCATGCGGTTTTCGTCCATATCGGCAAAAGCTATCCATTTGCTATCCGGAGACCATGTGTAATCCCTGATATCTCCGTAATCCGATGTGGTAATGTCGGTGATTTTTTTGCTGTCAATATCAATGTACCTGAGACGCAACTTTTTGTCGCTCCACATGATTTTTTTGCTGTCAGGTGACCAGGTAAGCTGATACGGGTAGGTATCGTTGTTTGAGGTGATTTTTTCAGCCGGTTTTTCGCTGTCTTTGTCCTGCAGGTATATTTCATATTCCCCGGTTTTGTCAGACCAGTATGCAATGTGTTTCCCATCCGGACTCCATGCCGGAGAACGTTCATGCACCCCATTGGTTTCTGTCAGCCGATTTGTTACGCCTTTGTTTGCTGGCAGGGTAAAAATATCCCCTCTGCCTGAGAGAACAATCCTGTTTCCATCGGGAGCAAGGGATACATTTCTGATCAATTCAGAAGCATCTTTCATGCATGTCCGGCTGTTAGCAAAATCTTCAGCAATGCGGATGTTGATTTTTGTTATTTCTTCTGTATTGATGTCAGCACAATGGATTTCTCCGGCTTGCTCAAAAACAATGGTTTGATCATCGTGGTTAGGGAATTTTATGTCGTAGGAGGTGAAATCCGTTACTTTTTTTGTTGATTCTGTTTCCATATCAAAGACAAACAAATTCATGGTTCTGTCTCTGTCTGAAAGAAAGTATATTTTATTGTTCATGCACATGGGGAAAATATCCTGGGCATCATTTTCGAACAATCGTTTTGTTGAATGATCCGTAAAGTCATGCAACCACAGATCATCCGCCATGCCACCCCGGTAATATTTCCAGGTTCTGAATTCCCTGAACACACGGTTATATACCATTTGTTTTCCATCGTTGATGAAATCATTCCAACCACCCCGGGGCACTTCAATCTGTTCGGGTAAACCACCGTCAACAGGCGCTTTATAAAGCTGCCCGACAAAGGAATTGAATGATCGCATCCTGGACCTGAAGATGACATACTTTCCGTCGGGTGTCCATCCCATGACAATGTTGTTGGGGCCCATGCGGTCGGTTACATCATCCCTGCTCAGGGTTGCCGTATAGGTTATTCTTTTGGGAGCACCACCTTCTGCCGGCATGACATACACTTCGGTATTGCCATCGTAATGGGCTGTAAAGGCAATTTTTGACCCGTCGGGTGAAAAATGCGGAAACATTTCATAGCCTTTGTGGTCGGTGAGACGACGAGCAATGCCACCTGGTTTTTCAACAGAATACAGGTTGCCTGCATAACTGAATACGATTTGATCGTTGTGAATATCCGGAAACCGGAGTAATTTTGTGTTTTGACTGAATGTTGGAATGGTAAGCAATCCGATCAACAAAGTGAGTATTGTTTTTTTCATAATACCGGCATTTAGTGTTATGGGGCCTTCTAATAATTCTTTTCTTTCAAGAAACAAATTTAATGAATAAGATGCAAGGCACAAATTTTGTGCAAATTTTGTGCAAATGAGGGCAGAGCCAAGCTTGCTTGAGCTATGCCGAGTGCAGCCAAAATTATTAAAATTTTTCTGAAGCCATAGCTGTTTAGAAAAATTGATGTTTGAGTGACCCGGCTTTTTAAATTGAGTATTTCATCAAAGTATTTCTCCTTCTTTCTTTTCTCCCACAAAAGAAAGAAGCAAAGAAAGTCACCGCCA
>JAQIDD010000018.1 GCA_027858215.1 Candidatus Delongbacteria bacterium
GTACACGAATGCACTTAAAAATATAAGCACCGCTGATATCGCCAAATGTCATTATACATTCCTCCTGATTCATTCTTACTTAACTTTTTCAATGATTTCAACTAATCTCCACTTCTTATTTTTGCTTATCGGTCGAGTTTCCATAATTTTCACAGTATCGCCAATATCGCATTTATTATCTTCATCATGTGCGATAAACCGTTTGCTTTTATTGACAAATTTACCGTACATCGGATGTTTTTCTTTTCGTTTAACGTTGACAGTAATGGATTTATCCATTTTATTACTTAACACAACGCCCACACTTTCGTTTCGTAATTTTCTTTCCATAGATATTCTAATTTTCACTAAGCTCCCGTGATCTCAATTCTGTTTTTAACCGGGCAATATCACGTTTAACATCCGTAATTTTATTTGGATTCTCGAGAGGAGAAACTGCATGACTCATCTTTAACCTGTTGAGTGTGTTTTTTTCATCCCCGATTTTTTCGAGAATTTCTTTTGTGGTTAATTGTTTTATTTCACTGTTTTTCATTGTTTCAAATTTTAATTGTTAAAATCATAATCCCTTCTAACAATGAATTTTGTTTTTACAGGCAATTTTTGTGCACCCAACCTGAGGGCTTCCTGTGCTTTATCAAAAGGGACACCATCAATTTCGAACATAATCCTGCCCGGTGTAACCCTTGCCACGAAAGTTTCCGGATCACCTTTACCTTTACCCATACGAACTTCGGCAGGTTTTTTGGTAATTGGTTTATCAGGAAATATTCTGACCCATAGTTTACCTTGCCTCTGCATCTCACGTGTAATTGCGATCCTGGCAGATTCGATTTGCCGTCCGTCAATCCAGCTTGTTTCCAGAGTTTTCAGGGCAAAGGAACCAAATGCAATGGAAGTTCCGCGTTGAGCGTTCACTTTCATCTTGCCTTTATGGTGTCTTCTGAATTTTACTTTTTTGGGTTGTAACATGATCAATGCACTTTATTTTCTTCTGTTTTTATTAAACCGTTTTTTACCACCTTTTTTACTCATTCCGGCATTTGGTGAAAGGTCAGCTTTGCCATAAATTTCACCGCGGCAAATCCATACTTTTACTCCAATCATACCGGTTTTAGTCAATGCTTCAGAAAGGGCATAATCAATATCAGCACGGAAGGTATGCAATGGAATTCTGCCATCCTTATAGGTTTCTGATCTGGCCATTTCAGCGCCATTAAGCCTTCCGGAAACAAGCACTTTAATGCCCTGGGCATCCATCCTCCTGGTTGATGAAATAGCCATTTTAACAGCACGGCGGTAAGCAATTTTACCCTCAATCTGTCTGGCGATATTTGAAGCAACTAATTGAGCAACGAGTTCCGGCCTTTTAATTTCAAAGATATTTACCTGCACTTCTTTGGATGTAATTTT
Source organism: Candidatus Delongbacteria bacterium (assembly GCA_027858215.1). Classification (GTDB taxonomy): domain Bacteria; phylum Bacteroidota; class Bacteroidia; order Bacteroidales; family ML635J-15; genus JAQIBY01. The sequence goes on from JAQIDD010000018.1 coordinate 1,414, forward strand.
CTTAAGTTCTTCTTTAAGTTTATCCACTTCAGATCCACCCCGTCCGATAATGATACCCGGCCGTGCAGTATGCACAGTAATGGTAACCATTTTAACAGAACGCTCAATTACAATTTTTGCCACACTAGCTTTGGCAAGACGTACATTCAGGTACTGGCGCAATTTATAATCTTCCAGGATTTTCTCCGCGTATTTATTACCGCCATACCAGTTTGAATCCCATCCTTTGATGATACCTAATCTATTGCTTATTGGATTTACCTTTTGTCCCATTGACTACTATTTTAATTTTCAGATTCTTTTTCAACGTTTACTGATTCATTCTCCTCACTATTTTCGGATTCACTTCTTATCAATGCATTGGCACTTTCCACAGCGAGGTACACATGATTTGAGCGTTTTCTAATCCGGTGAGCCCTTCCTTGTGGTGCTGGTTGAATTCTTTTCAGCATTCGTGCAGAATCAACATGTATTTCACTTACAAGCAGGTTAGCTTCCTCAATGCGTACACCTTCATTTTTTGCCTGCCAATTTGCAATGGCTGACATCAACAGTTTCTCCATCCTTCCTGAAGCTTCTTTGGAAGAGAATTTCAATATATCCAAAGCTTCGTCAACTGCTATCCCTCTGACCAAATCCGCCATCAACCTCATTTTACGGGGAGATGTAGGGCAATTTTTCAGTACAGCGAAACTTTTATTTTTTCTGGCCTCTTTTCTTTTTTCGGCCGCTATTCTTTTTCTTGCACCCATAATAATTTACTATTTTTACCTTTTAGTTCCACCATGACCTCTGAACAACCTTGTCGGAGCAAATTCTCCAAGTTTATGTCCAACCATATTTTCTGTAATATACACAGGCACAAACTTTTTACCATTATGAACAGCAATGGTAATACCGACAAAATCGGGGGAAATAATTGATGCTCTGGCCCAAGTTTTAATCACAGATTTCTTTTTGGCTTCCTGCATAGCCACAATTTTTTTCCCAAGGCTAGGGTCAATAAATGGTCCTTTTTTTAATGATCTGCTCATATCTAATTACGTGTTATTTTTTTCTTTTTTTACGTCTTTCAATAATGTATTTATCCGATGCTTTATTTGGTTTACGCGTTTTATAACCTTTGGCGAGGAGGCCTTTTTTGGATCTCGGATGACCACCGGATGCACGCCCTTCGCCTCCACCCATAGGATGATCAACGGGGTTCATGACAACACCACGCACTCTTGGTCTGCGTCCCTGCCAGCGCGATCTTCCGGCTTTTCCGGATATTTCGAGGGTATGATCTGCATTTGAAACACTACCGATGGTAGCTTTACATGTTGTAAGTATTCTACGCACCTCACCGGATGGCAATTTTACAACGGCATATTTGCCTTCCCTGGAGACAACTTGGGCAAACGCACCGGCACTACGAACCAACATAGCTCCCTGGTTCGGATGCATTTCAATGTTATGCACAATGGTACCGAGTGGTATCTCACTTAAAAACAAGGTATTTCCCACTTCAGGCGGCACGCCTTTTCCACTCAGCACTTCCTGGTCAACATGTATTCCATTGGGAGCCAGGATATACCGTTTTTCTCCGTCTTCATACTGAACCAATGCGATACGTGCAGATCTGTTCGGATCATATTCAATCGTTTTGACAGTGGCTTTCATACCATCTTTGTTCCTTTTGAAATCCACTACACGATACCTGCGTTTATGACCTCCCCCACGATGTGGCAGGGTCATTTTTCCGGACTTATTCCTTCCACCAGATTTCTTTAAAGGTTCAAGCAATGATTTTTCCGGTTTTTTCGCTGTAATTTCGGAAAAACTGCTTATCATCTTATTTCGTTGTCCCGGTGTTGTGGGTTTAAATTTTCTGACTGCCATAACTTCTGATTAAATATTGCTATAAAAATCAATTGTATCGGATTCATCAAGACTGACAATGGCTTTTTTATAGGCATTGGTTCTACCACTAACAATACCGGTTTTGGTATATCGTGTTTTCAACTTACCATCATAGCGCATTGTGTTAACATTAAGTACCTTTACATCGTACAATCCTTCGATTGCCTGTTTGATCTGTACTTTATTTGCTTTTACATCAACAATAAATCCATAACGGTTCAGTTTTTCACCCTGATCCGTCATTTTTTCTGTCACTATCGGTTTCAATAAAACATTCATTTCGATCACTTTTTAAGCCAGGTTTTCATTCAAAACCTTAATTGATTCTTCATCAAACATCAAAACTGAGGCTTTTAAAATACTATAAGTATTTAAATTTGAAACACTTACAACATTAACGCCCGGCAAATTTCGAGATGACAAATATAGGTTATTATTTTGTTGATTCACAACAATAACCA
>JAQIDD010000030.1 GCA_027858215.1 Candidatus Delongbacteria bacterium
CTGATAGTAATCAAATAAATCTATAATAACAGGATCATCAACATGCAGGGAGTCAGTAACCCTATCAAAACAATTATTATCCAAATACACATCCATGCTCGTTGGATGAAATACAAATACAGGCTTTGATGAATGGTTTTGGCAATAGGATTGTATTGAATCCATGGCTTGTTGGATGACTGCAAATGCATTATCCTGATATTCATCCATATTGCTTTTTTTGATAAAAAGTTCATTGTAATGTACATTAAAAAACAAGCGTAAAACATGACTCACACCATAAAAAGGCTGCCACCATGGTCCTTTTTTAAATTCAACGGCATTCCCATCATACCTTTCAAAACCACCTCGCAAAATCACATCCTCAATATCCGTCCTATTTATACATGCAATGACATAGTCCGGTTTAAACTTACTAAATGTATGTATCAGTTTATATGCATCAAACACCGGATCGCTTCCACATAAACCGGCATTCATAAAATAACAACTTGTATCGTTTAACTTTCGTTCAAAGAATTTTAACCAGGTACTGTCATTATGAGCGCCATCGCCTTCTGTGAATGAATCCCCCAAAGCAAGTATCCTTGTTTTATCTTTCATATCCTCCCACTTCCACTCCTTATCTCTGTAGCCCAAACTGTTCACTTTTCTATCATACGAGAATTCGATGGATTCAAGATTTTCTGACGGGTTATTGGGTTTAATCCAGTATTCGTTGTTTTGGTGCCTGTTTGACACTCTGTGATAACCAAATCTTTTTTCAGTATAGCTGGCTTGCAATCCGCTTAAACGCAAACAAATTTCAATCAGCATGATCGCAAAAAACACACTGTGAATAATTAACCTGGTTTTACCTGAAGCACGCCGGAATATTAATGCTATAACATACCATATAATGCCCAAAAACAGCATGCCCGAGAAAAACACAAATGAATTGAATTTTACAATAAGCACTATTTGGGCCAGTAGGCCAAGCCCAAAAACAATTCCCCAGAATTTAAAACTGGTCAGATACCGTATGAATGGATATTTATTTTTTAAATCTGCTAACGTCATGTAATGCAATTCGGTAAAATGGGAAACTTTAAATGCAAAATTATAAATTAATCTTTCCATTTCATGCTTTGTGACAAAAAGAAAAATAACATGGTGATTTTTGAGATGAGAAGATCCTTGTAGTTCGTTTCATCACTATCCCTTCCTCAAAACATAGTATGCTGTAAGTCATGCACATAAAAAGTGTCTTTCAATACGGTAATGATCCTGGACTATACCAATTACCTAATCATGATCATTACAGTAAGCATAAAAAGAACATGGTTTTTCATGAATTAATAATGATTATCTTTGTTTGAAAATTCTTAATAATATGCATACTGGTAAAGGCAACAAAGCAAAAGAGCGGAAATGTATTGATTCGAAACCGGATTCAGTATTGAATTACATTAAACTCAGTCTTAAAAACAGTGGTCTTGCACTCAATCTGGCAGGCAGTGAAATCAGAGGTCGTCATGCCCAAACATGGCTTGGCTATTTCATTGGATTGATACAGATATTGCTGGCAACGTCCATTTACTGGTTGATTTTTGGCGTTATTTTAAGCGTAGATACAGGTTATGTTCCATTTCCTCTTTTTGTGTTAACCGGATTAATTCCATGGGTATATTTTTCGGGGATTGTGCAGGAAGCAGGGAATTCCCTACTATCCTCCCAGCATCTTATCACAAAAATATATTTCCCGCGTGTAATATTACCATTTAGCAAGGCTCTTCCCGGCCTGTTGGATTTTTTCATTGCTTTCGCCGTGGCCATAGTCCTTATGATTATTTGGAAGATGCCTCTTCGGATTACTATGTTCACTGTACCCTTGTTTTTGTTAATTCTAATCTTTAGCGGCATTGCCCTTGGGTTATGGATTTCCAGTTTATCAGTACGATTTCGTGATTTTTCACGGCTTATTCCCTATTTGATCAATTTTGGTTTTTTCATGACACCGGTTTTTTATCCTTCCACGATAGTTCCCGCAAAGCTTGAGTTTATCCTTTTTATCAACCCTGCTGCTTTTGCTATTAAAGGCATGCGATGGGCTATGTTTGGCACTGATTTTCCAAGTGTATATTATCTCATCAGTCTTGTTCCAATGATGATATTCTTTATGTGGGGATGGCACAATTACCGAAAAAACGAAAAACATTATGCCGACATCATCTGACATACCTGCAATCAACATACAAAACCTGAGCAAATCTTACCGCCTATGCAATAAAAAAGGCAATACAGTAAAAGCTCTGGACAATGTGTCTTTGAACATTAACCAAGGCGAGGTAGTTGGTATTATAGGCCCAAATGGCTCAGGCAAAAGCACATTGCTTAAAATCCTGAGTGAAATCACCGCGCCTGATAGCGGAACAATTAAAATACACGGAAAAGTTGCCTCCATATTGGAAGTTGGCACGGGATTTAACCCGGATTTATCCGTGCTAAAAAACATCTACCTCAACGCCCGCCTGCATGGCATGAAAAAGAAAGAAGTGGATGAAAAATTTGATGCTATAGTTGAACTGTTTGGCTTCAGACACTTCCTTGATACTCCCGTAAAACAATACAGCAGCGGTATGTATATGCGTTTGGCATTTGCGGTGGTAGTATATATTGACGCTGATATTTATTTGTTCGATGAGATATTAAGTGTTGGGGACTTAACATTTCAAAATAAAATCATTGATCGTATAAAAATGCTTAATAATAAAAACAAAACAATATGTATAGTTACACATGCTCCTAACATCATTGCCGAATTTGTTAACAGAATATCACTTTTAATGAAAGGAAAAATTACTAACACAGGCCATCCTAATGAAGTTATTTACAAATACAA
>JAQIDD010000037.1 GCA_027858215.1 Candidatus Delongbacteria bacterium
CTGACATAATAAGCAATGTAAAAGGCTTTTAACACCGGGAATTTCAACTGATGAAACAAGGTTCCGCTCGTGGGCGAAGAGATCCGGTGACAACTGGTACATTGCCTGTCATATTTGCGTCTTCCATTGCAATAATTGGTGTGCCCGCAATTAGGACAAACAAAACCGGCCCCCCATTTTAGTTCAGTCAAATATTGATAACAAGAATCGTCGTCAGGGAAACGTTCCTGAAACTCAAAAATAGTAAGGCTCCTAAATTTGTTCTCCATTCTTAATATATTTTCCCCTAAAATAGACATTTCCATTGTATTTACAAAATGCCTAATTCAATAAAACATTATAGTATGTTGTTTGCCTAAAAATCAAAAGAGAAGTGTTTTAGATATTTAATGTCAAAATCCGATTAATACATAGCTAAACCATCAATAAAAGCAAGCTGGCTGACAGATAAAACTAATAATTTCTCTCCATGGATGTGATTAATACACATAAAGATAATTTTAATGTTCTTTTGTCCCGTCAAAAGAACCAAAACCTCGTGCCGAAAATGATTTTGCGACCCGCAAGCTGCTTGAAATCTAAAATCCCGAGATCAGCTATCCGCCAAAAAAGCGGATAGCTGCCGGGATTTTTACGCTTTCTTCGCAGTGTGGGTACCCCGCAAAAATCATTCATGGCACGAGAAACATATTCCCATGGTTTTTGGGCAAATTCCAGTTAATGATTTCATAATAGCTTTATTGGCATTCGCTATTTTACTCATGGTTTGTATTGAAGCTACAGCCAAGGGGTGCGTGCCTGCCAGCCGGCAGGCTGGCTCACCGCATTAGCCATTTTTTTGTAGTGGGTCAAAGCATTTTCAGGGATTGGAAATAGCGGGAATCCCGGCTGAACAGATCTCGGGATTCCGGCAGAAAATGCTTTGGGGAACCCACAAAAAAAATGGGGTTGGCGGTGATTTTCTTTGCTTCTTTCTTTCATGGGAGGAAAGAAAGTAGGACAGAAACGAATTTTTAGAATGTTTTTGATGTAACAAATATGGAAAACAGAAATGTCAGAAAATCAAAATATTAGATTAATTCAAAAACCATATTAAATTGTTTATAAACAGATTATGTTTTCTGCGAAACTTTAGTAAATAAATGTTCGAGGTTATGAACAAACACTAATTACAATTCACATCACTACAAGTCACCCCTAATAACCGGGGTATTGAGTTTATTCAAAAGCTGTTTTGTTTTCAACAACCTGTCCTGTAATACCTCATCGGCAACCTTAGGAAATATTTTTGATGATGGTCGTTTGTTAAATTCCGAGTATGCTGACATTGTAACACAGTCAAAGCGAATCTTTCTTAACAATTCCAATGTTTTATTATAATCTTCATCAGTTTCAGAAGGAAATCCTTCAATCAACATGGCATTGATTTTAATTCCCGGGTTTGTTTTCCTCAACACCTCAAGGGTTTTTACTACCTCATTTATTTTGTAGTGACGGTTCATGAGTTCAAGCATTCTATCGCTTCCATGCTCAACAGACAGTGTTATTTCCCAAATTTTCTTTGATTTGATAAATGGAACAATATTATCCTGATGTTCTACTAACCATCCGGGATGCACCCCTTCCAACGACCATTTCACATGGTATCCGGCATCAATGCCCGATAAGCTTTCAAGTAATTCATGCAAAGTACCATGCATATCCAATCCATAAGAACAGATGTCCTCGGCAACAAAATGAAAAATTCTATAACCCTGCTTCAACAATTTTTCATATTCATCAATAATGGTAGCAGGGGTTTTGCTTTTCAACTCCCCAACCGCCTCTCTTATATTACAATAGGTACAATTATTTGAACAACCTGCGCAAATTTTTAAGAAACAAGGTTCCGAAGTAATTGCATGCTTATTCTTTTTAAGAAACTGTTTATAATCCTTATGCCTTTGCATTTGCCTCAACAGCGTATGGGAAAAGCCATATTTAAACAACAATTGAAAAAAAGAGGCATTGGGATTAATATCCAGGAAAACATAATTTCCGAAATCATAGGTGTGGACCTCCGGAACTTCATTAAACTTTATTCTAAAATCCGGAAAATACGTATCAATGGTTTCAATGTGCTTGGTAGAAACTGTTTTACCTGAAAAAACAGCATTCAACTCTTTTTGATTAGCTCCCGGCATGCACCCCATCACAATAAGTTCGCATTCGGATTTTTTTAATTCTATTATGGTCTCAATCTCTTTCTGAACAATAGACATCGTGGCTGCACAGGTAATGTATAAATAATAATCTGCGTTTTTCGGGGAATCAACTACCTTGAAATTATTTAAGGTAAAATAGTATCTGAGTTTTATGGCATCAAGTATCCGCAGCGGACAATCAAATGCCGTGGAAAAATAAACTTTATTTTTTTTATCATTCATCATTAAAAAACAACCAACAAGTTCGGTTCTATGTTGTTTACCCCACATTCCATAAATTCAATGCACATTGGTCAAACCATACGATTCAGCAGCTTCCATGACTTCTTTGTATTCATCTTCATTCGTTCGGCGGTTTATTTTGGGGCAATATTGTGCTTTGTACAAGGGTTCGTAATTTGGCATGATGTCAATATAGGTATTTTCAGGCAGGTTTTCTGCTATCCATTTCAACATTTCTTTACTGCATGCAACATCATTAGGCATCACAAGGTGGCGCAGGATTAAACCACTTTTCCACATGCCGGTAACAGAATCTTTGTCAGCTACTCCCACCTGTCGTTGCATTTCAACTATTGCATTGTAAGTTGAGTCAACATAATCATCAGCGCCGCCGGTATATTTACCAGCATTTTCGTTACACCCATATTTTATATCGCTTAAATATATATCCACCACACCATCCAGGTAATTTTTCAACACTTCAGCATTTTCGTATCCGCCCGTATTATATGTTATAGGTAGGTACAAGCCCTTCCCGGCAGCAATATCCAGAGCAAGCAAAATATGGGGGATGTAATGCGTAGGCGTAACCAGCGTGATGTTTTCACAACCATCACCTTGCAATGAAAGCATAATATCAGCAAGCTCTTCAATAGAGTACTCTTTCCCATAGCCTTCCTGGCTAACTTTAGCATCTATGCAATGTACACAACGCAACGGACAATGGGTAAAAAATATCCGTCCCGTTCCGCCCTTCCCCACAAACGCATAGTCTTCTCCAAAATGTGCACCGTAGGTGGCTATTTCCAGTTTATCGTTGGCTCCACACACCCCGCGTTCTCCCTTTAACCGGTTTAGCTTGCAATTTTGAGGGCAAATATCACAATACTGCATCCGTTCCCATAATGTTTTGCCTCGTTTTTTCAGTTCTCCGGATTCATGCAAGGCTACATATCCAGGTTTTTTATTCGATTTGTAATTAAGCTTTGTTGTGTCGATTTTGGGGGGATTTTTCATCATGCCGGGAAACGCTTGAGCATTATTCTGTTCAGCTGGCTTCTCTCTATCTTTAACACACCGCACGGCAGCACCGTACCATCCCGAAACAAAATCAGGGCCAACACTACGATTGCTGATATAATATACACTCCTGTACACCTCTTTGCTAATGGGTAATTTTGACGATGTCCACCACATGCCTACATGCCCACGATTATAGTATTTGCCATCGTAATATCTGTAACCACCGGCAAGTGCAGAAAAACCTGATTGGTTGTTAGAAGCCAATTCGTCAGCCACCGAATTTTCAGACGCCGTTGAAGCCCAACCGGTGGTTGCCGCCAAGGCTTTAGCAGCCTGAAGCTTATTGTTTATACTGTCGTTGTTTTCAATGTTGGTTTCCACAAACTCAATTAGTTGCTCCCATTCTTCAGCAGTGGGTAAATGCCAGCCGTCGGGACAAACCTCACATGCCGTTTCCCATGTGTATAACCTGCCATATAAATCTCCATTTTCCGGATTATCATTGTAATGCCATGAGCCTGATTCTGTGGCATAATTCATGTTTTCAGCCATCCATACCTTTTCCCCGATTTTTATGGTTTTATATTCATTTCCGTCTTTATCTTTCATCATTTCATCATTGTTGTTGCAACCAACAATAAGCAATGCACCTGCAATGAGAACGATTATCAAATAGATATTTTTCATTTTGAATAAAATTTATGCGTAAAATGTCTCAATCATAACAATCATCAAAGTTATAAATTAATCGGGTAACGGGTATCATAAAACCAAAATCGCAGTACGTTTATGCGTCTGTAAAAACTCAATTATTTCTGGTATAACATATTCCGTTTAAAATTGCCACGTACCATTTCCGGGAATAATAATTTACCAGTGTTTTTATCGAAGGCGAACGAATAATGAACAGCACAATAATCGCTCTCATCACATGAAAAATTACAAAGTAAATCGCATTGAGTTGTAACTTTACCAAAAACTTAATCAATGGGATAGTAAAAGGCAGTTTAACCCCTACATAAAAAAGATAAAACAACCTTTCTATCTGTTTTTCATCTTTGGTTTTAATCAAACAATCATTTCCCAGGGTATCAAAATGATTTGCATTGCCGTTTAAATAATGTTTTTCAAGACTGTATTTGGTAAGGTCAATATTGGGGAAAGGATGAAACATAAAGGTCATGGGGTACGTAATCTTACATTTTGCATTCAGTTCCAAGGTTTCAAATGCGTTTTCAATGGTTTCATCAGGCAATCCCAGCATATTGTACCCGAAAGTTTTCAAATGATTGGCACGTAGTAAAGCCATTTTTTCCACTATTTCCCGGTTGCTGATTTTTCGTTTTAATAACTGAAACCGTAAACGTTCATTTCCGGTTTCAATACCTACCCGTGCCACAGCGAACCCCATCTCTTTCAACAACACAACTGTTTCTTTATCAATGTCATCTATTCGGGTTAAAATTTCGAAAGGAAGAGCAATGTGTTGAATGTATTTGGGGGCAAATGCAGCCAACCAATTTTTATCTAAAGTAAAAATTTCATCAACAAAGAATATAGTTTTGGGATGCAGTTTGGATTTTGCCTGTTTTAATTCATCAATAACCTCATCCACTGACCTTCGCCGTACGTATTTCCCTTTTCCGGCAAACAGCCTTCTGTAAAAATGGTTTATACAGTACGGGCAATTGTACGGACATCCCCTGGAAGTCATGATCTCATAGGTTGTAAACCTATGGTACGCCTTGTATTTTCGTAGAAACTCAATATCGGGTACAGGCAAACTGTCTAAATCGGTTACCAATTCACGTATTTCATTTTTGAAAATATGCCCGTTTTGTTTTACCCATAAATTTTTTATGCCTGTAATATCCTTGTTTGCATCCATTTTTTCTGCAAGTTCAATGAGCGCTTTTTCTCCTTCACCTACACAAATGGCATCTATATCTTTATCATAAATAATATCAGGGTTAAGTGTGGGATGCGGGCCACCAAAAATCGAAAAATAACGCAATTGTGATTTCAATTTTGTATTGACTTTTAAGAAGTATGCTGATGTAAAACTATCCACTGAAAACCCTATGATATCGGGATTTAATGCCCTTATTTTCTTACTATACTTCACTTCCAGTTTCAAATCCATAATTTCAACGCAATACCCTGCTTGTTTCATGACAGCGCTAAGGGTTCTTACCGCAATGGGAACAATCATAAAATCGCTTTTAAAAACCAGAAGAATCTTCATATTGCACAAATTACTTTAATGTTTCATGGCCTTTCGCACACACACTACTCATGTATATCCTGTTTTTTCATTAATCCCTTAATATCAGCTAAAGAACTCTCACCTCCTTTAATGTAGTTTTTCATACATACACTTAAAACGCTTCTGATGATTTCCAGTATTTTCTTCTTAATCAGGGTTGACAAACGGTTAGTTGCATAAGATTTTCTAAAAGAACGGGTACTTACCTTTATACCATATTTTTCAGGGTGTTTGGTCCAATCACTTCTTGGCAATAACATGGCAGTTGACACCATAAAATATGACAAATGCTTTCGTGTTTTCAAAATAAAGCTTATGGTTTTAAAAAGTCAATTAAATTTTCTTTGGGGGCGCCTACCATCAATGTAATATTCACATTAATTCCAGCTTGCCTTGCTTCTTTGATGATGCGTACCATTTCGCTGACATTCGTATTTTTGTGCATAAAATCCAGCACTTTCTGGCTGCCACTTTCGGCACCAAAACTCAAATCTGTACACCCGGCTTTACTCATTTTGACCAGCAAATCTTTGGTTAACCATTTGTCAAGACGTGCTTGTGAAAACCAATGCAATTGCAGGTTATTGTCAATGATATAATCACATACCCTTTCAAGGGTTTTGGGATTAGCAGCAAGGATGGAATCAGATTTATAAAAGTAATTGGTGTTATACCTTTCTTTTAAAAAGGTCAATTCCTCAACAATTTTTTCGGGAGACCGTTGTCTCACCCTGTTCCAAAAAGGACTTTCCTCACAAAAAGCGCATTTGTTCGGGCACCCTCTGACAAAGGATGTAGAAACCCACACATGTGAACCTATGTTACAGTAATCATCAATAATATCATCAAAATCAGGAAAAGGCAAAGTTTCAATATCAAGCAGGTCTCGTTTCCCACCATAAACCGGCTTACCATCATCAAGCATATACACCCCTTTGTGCAATGTAAAATCGTTGACCAATTCAAGTAAAGTTTCCTCACCTTCTCCTATAACAACAGCATCAACACCACTGTTTAAGAAGATCTTAGCATTGTTTTCATGGCATAACGCTCCCCCTGCAACAACCCTTACTTTAGTATGTTTTTTAATTTCCCGGATTAAATATAAGGCACTGTGTATTGACGCGGCATTTACTGTAAATCCAATAACATCAGGATTTTTAGCAAATATCTGCCTAAGCATGTTATCAATGTCCAGTATTGGGAGTATCTTTTTATAAAACAAATCTTCATACAACCAATATTTTAATTTTTCATCTTCCCACAAATATTTATGTTCAGCATTCAGAAAGGACTTTATGTTCAAATCCAATACAGAAGTATTTATTACGCCATTTTTTTTTAGATAAGCTTTTAGAGCACATACACCAAGCGGCATGGTAAATGACTTACAAATTGTTGACCCCGAAGGCGGATTGATTAAGAGCACACTATCCATAAAATTGTATCGCACAAAGACTAATAAAATATAAAATTACTGAAAATTACAGAAAACAACAAGGCAATTCATTTGCAACATTGACGAACAAAACCAATAAGTTCGTAACCCAGGAAAGCAATCCATTGAGATGCATATATGGCCAGCAGAAAAAAGACATAAGCGTAAAGCTGATATTGTTGTATATCCGGATGATGCTCAAAAGAAGTATAAAACTGGTTAATGTGATCATTCGTAAAAACGCCTCCGTCCATGTTGACGATGATAAAATCCACCACCGGGTATAACACATTTAAAACTGCAGTAACCATAAACCCCAATACAGCGAAAACAATCCTGTTCTTTACACTTTTTAACCACTTGTGCATGATGAGATTTCTAAGGGATATAATTGACACAAAATACAGGGAAGCCAATGTGATTATTGACATTGGATAATTTGTGTCCGGGATATTAATGGTGGTAATATACCTTATTTCACCAACATAATTATCAAGCCAGATAAACAATGTTCCGACAATGACGCTTGATATGAGCAAATACCTTAACTTTTTTAATTTTAGATTGATCAAAGTGTAAACAAACCAACTCACCCATATCAGGATCAATGCAATTTCAATAATCATTTGTTTATCTTTTTATTGGCTATATATAACATGTTTAACGGGGCAATATTGGCTCCTGAAAAATACCCGCAATATTGACAGTTCATACTAAGGCATGCTTTACGTTCTTCCAACACCGCGTTGTAATGCTTCACATTGTCCCGCCAATAACATTTGTTTTTATGGTTGCCCCGGGCATACCAGTTCAGCACAAAAGGGCTTACTTTCAACAGTTTTGGGTATTTTTTCTTTGATTTTTTTATTGATTCGATAATGTCCTGCCTTGTATTTTCATCAAAATACACTTCATCATCTTCGCTGAAAGGGGTATAAAGCGAAAACACCAGGGAATCAATTTTGTTTTTGATGGCATATTCAGCTACTTCATTGATTTGATTGTAATTTTTACCATTCAATGTCATTAAAATCACAACCCGTTTATCGTTGTAGTAATTTCCGGCAATTGCATCCATTATTTGCCGGCTCCGATACTCCTGGTTATAATCATCATTACCGTCAATTGAAATAAAAATCCGGTGATTGATGTGTTCAGGTATTTTGATAAGTCCATTGGAACAAATATCAATATAAGGAAACAAACCATTGGCCAATTCGATGATTTCCATCCTCAAAGCCGGCTCCCCTCCTACCAAGCACAATCGCCTGATTCCTTGATCATACAAAGAAGTTAACTTCGTTTTCCAGGTTTCAATGTCCACTTCTTCTTTGGGAATGTACTCCGGCTTTTTAAAATAAAAACACTGCCTGCACCTGAGATTACATTTGCTTGTCACATCAATTTCAGCAATGTATGGTTTTCTGAACAGCATTCTTTTGAGCTCAAAGTATGTTACATGACAAAGCCGGCGGAAGTTTATTACATTTCCTTTTTCCCACAATATTACCGGATTTTTAAATTTACTCCACATAATATTACATCAAAAGCATAAAGTTTTAACCGTTAAAACCATTCCACAAATCAAATAAACCAAACGATACGTTGTTCTGTATTTCAATCTTTTTTTTATTTCCGGCTCTAAATCAGTATTTATGTGAATAAACAGCACTGCATGCACAATAAAACCCAATGCAAAAACCAACAGTTGAAACGCGTCAATGATCTGCTGCCAGAACAACACGGCCCAGTATAGATGTGCCACGACAAAAATCAGGAAAGAAACGTTTTTTGTGTTATTAATTCCCCATTTGACAGTGCTGGTTTTTATCCTATTAGATTTATCGGCCTCATAATCTATGATCTCGTGATGCAAATGACCTGCAGATATAAGTAAGGCAAAATACATTGAAATGAATAATGACACTTCAGAAACAGGGGCAAAAAACACATAAGCAAAATTGAATTGCACAACAGCCACCAGGAAATGGATTACGGTTCCAATGATTGGAAGATGCTTTCCAAATCCAGGCATTCCATACAAAAACCACAACACGAAAATAATAAAATGCATTGGTAGTGCATGGGGGTTCATCCACCAACACATCACAAATGAAACCAGATAAAATACGATGGTGGCAAACAGGTAAAAAGACTTTGGGAACAGGTTCTGTGCATTTAATCGTTGGTTATGCTTATCATGCGAATACCCAAGCCACGAGTTTGCCGTATATACCGACAACATGAGCACATAAGAAACCACTGAAAGCAGCAGCAAGCTTCCCCATTCAACATCCCCTTTGTCAGAAACAGCAAAAACAGCCCCCACAAGTATAAATCCGGTCATCAACATGACCTCCGCCATTCTAAGGGCTTTGATAATTTTTCCAAACACTGTCATGTAATGTTAGTATTTATAACCATTCATTATTAACCTGAAAAACAACATAAGTATTGTTTTCTTCAACCACTTTTAAGTTTTTCAGGGTATTGATTTCTTTCAGGGTTTTATCATGCTCATCCAAAACCATATTTTTATAAAAAATAATGTGTGTCATGCCGGCCTCAACCAATTCCTGTAAAGCATTTTCTTTGGGTAAGCTGTCAATGTGCTGTTGGATGTCAATTCTGGATTTTGGGAAATACCCGTGTACCCCGTTAAACATATTCCGTTTGTAATAGGTCTGATGATTCATGTAAAACAGTTCCCTGTTGTATGTTAACATCCCCAAATCACCGCCAAAAATCCGGTTTGAAGGCAGACACAATATAACACTGCTTTTATCAGTCGTTTGCTTGACAATTTTAACCCATTTTTTATCAGGGATTAAATTTTTTGCTTTTAAACCATCCGCCAGTTCAATGTTTGCTTTTGTATGTATCTCATTTTTTAATTTTTCATGATTTGAAAGCGGGAAAGGATAAGGGATATTCTCCAGCAGGTGTATGATCAATATTGCACCCAGAATTAACATTTGCTTTGTTTTCCCCATATTGGCCAGTGATTTATTCAATCCCAATGCCACCATGACAGAAAGCGCCAAAACTGAAATCAAATACCCGCGATAGGAAAGCCTGACAACCTGTAAAATGAATATATTGGAGCTCATTACTTTATAAAAATAGGTGGATAATAGTAAACCCAAAATAAAAACAATCACCCATGGCAAAAATTTCCTAAAATGCTTAACCATATAAAACAAGCCAAGGCTCATAAACAATGTACCAATAAAGGCAGATTTGCGGATATCAAAAAATGAAAATAACAAATCAGAAGCCTTGTAATCTGAATGGTAAAGGATATTATTTGGCATGACACCAAAAAAATCAGAAATTTTCAGATAAGAATATGAAGCTATGTCGTTCCATTTCCCGGAATCAGGCAAATAAAAATTCAAAAATCGTTGAGATTGAAAATAAAACAGAATAAATGGTGTTATCGCGATGGAATAAATAAAGAATACCCACAACAGGTGTTTTAATGTTTTCAGATTGAACTGTTTGAAATAGTCATGAGCATAAACAAAAAAGACCAGGAAAACCACAAACCCATACACAAACACATAAAGAGAAAAATACAGTTGAACAGCCGACAACACAGTTGCAAATAATAAATAACGCCTCTTTTTGTTTTCTTTGTATCGCAACAAAAAAACAATCGCCAGTACTGAGAAAAAATAGAACAACACATGTGCATCATCAAGATTAACAAAGGCAAAATTTGTGCATGCAAAAAGGAATCCGCCCAGTACGGAAATGCCCCATTTTTTTGTGTAATAATATACCAATAAAGATACACCAAAACTATTGAGAGTGAATATCGTAACCACAAAAAAGTACCAACTGGTAACATCACTACACCCCAGCATTTTAAAAAAATTAAATAAAGACAATAACCCCAAAGCGCGTTCGCCAAATTGAAGTATATTGCTTGCGGGATACAAGGAGGATGTCACGTTATTGCCTGAAAACAAAGCACCCAGGAAGTTAGAAAAATAATTACTTGAAGAAATTGTTAAAAGCGCATCGCAGGTACCACCAATGGTATTATTCATTGGAAACTGCAGAAACAGCAACAAATAGGTAATCAGAAAAACAAAAAAAACGATTATTAATGTTTTATTACGCTTCATGATGCACGCTTTTTAACAGGCATTCCTATTTATATCGTCACTAATATAAGCGTCAACCATAACACAAAAAACACCAAAAGTTCTATTCCTGTATTTCTTTGTGCCCAATCAAATTTGCTTATACCCAAAAATGTATTTATGCGTTTAAAAATGCGATGCTGACTATCGCTATTCAACAAAAAAACAAACAATACAAACAACAGCCCAAGTCCATATATACATAAAAGCACCCATTTACCGGGGCTTTTGTCTTTCACAAATTTAGCATTGGCCTGCAACACATAGTTTACTTTTTCTTTGAAATTACCATCACTGGTAAAAGGTAGCTCAATGAGCTTATGTTCAGCATCGCCCTCAATATTGTAATCCTCAATATTCAGGATAAGTGTGTGGTTGTTAATATTAAAAGGCAGTTCATTTGCATCGATTGCATCTGCGGTCACCTTTACATAAATCCTGTTTAGATACGAATATTTAGTTTGCCATATCCCCTCTTCGTTCAATTGCATTGGAAATTTCCGGTTGAATGGAGTAACCAAAACCAATTCAGGATTTGTTTTTTTTAATTTAGAATTCTGTGGTTCGATGGTAAGGTCTTGAAAAATATTAATTCTATGCAAATACAATGATAATACAATCAGCACAGCTATTATGAGCGTTGTTACAATAAGTACGCGGTTTTTATTACATTGGATTTGCTTCATAAAACATAGTTTATCGCATAAATATTTTTACAAGCACATTAAACACCCTCATAAACCAATACTTTCGAACATTACTCCAATTATTGATAACCCAAATGTACAGATAAAAAGTATGCTTAACACTTTTTGTTTCTTTTAATGTCCTGAAAAAACGGCGACGTGTCTGCTTTTTATTGAAATAATAATCATTGGTTGTGACGAAAAATTCATTCAAATCTGCAGGCTCAACGTTTTTGGGTTTGAATACAGCACGCGTAAAGTCATATTTTGCCCAATCTTCGGGGTAATTATTTTCAATAATTCTATTCTCATCCCTCAGTGTATGAAATATAGGGCTTCCCGGAATGGGGGTCAATAAAAATATTACGATCCAATCTATACCGGACTCATTGGTCTTTTTCAGCCGGGAATGCATTTCCTCAATGCTTTGGTCTGAATCAAAACCAAATATTAAAAAGCCCATGACCGCTATACTGTAGCTGTGAATTATCTTCAGGCAATCTTCTAAGCTATAATTATCAAACACGCGCTTATTAACTGATTTTTTGATTGAGATTAAGGTATCAATCTTATCAGTTTCTATGCCGATGTAAAGAATTACACAACCGGTTTCTTTAAACAGCTCCAGTAAATCGGGATGTTTAATAATTTCAATGGTACAAAAGGCTGCCCACTTTTTATTGAATTTACTCAGCGCTTTTAAGATGGTTTTAATCCTGTCTTTATCCTGGAAGTTTCCCAAAAAATTATCATCTGTAAAAAAAACAACCTTTTTATCGATGGTTTTTAAGTCATTGACAATGTCCTCCACAGGCCTTTCGAACCTTCTATGCTTATACAAGGAATGAATTGAACAATAGTCACATGCATAAGGACACCCCCTGCTGGTTTCAATACTGGCTGTTCCATAAGGGTATTTTTTGAACATACTTCTATCAGGCGCAACGATAAAGCGGTTATTGTTATCGAGATTTTTGTATGTTTTTTTTAATGTGTTATTCTCAAAATCATTCAGTATGGTTTTCCACACACCCTCAGCATCACCGACAACAACACTTGTCGTATATTGAGTTGCTTCCTCAGGCAAATAAGAAACATGTATCCCCCCGATAATGGATGGAATGCCATTTTCGTTGTATTGCCTGGCAATCGAATAAGCACGGTTGATTGATGAGGTAGATGAGGTTAAAGCTACCAGGTCGCAGTCTCTGTAGGTAAATGGTTCAAAATTTTCATCCACAAATTCAATTTCATATGTATCCGGCGTCAGAGCAGCTAATACTCCGAGAACAAGTGGTTCATTAAACCTAAACCTTGCAAATCCAGCTTTTGGATTAATAAGCAATATCTTTTTCATCTGTTTTTCATTTTATCATCTCAGCCTGACAACAAAGGGGCCGTTATAAGCTCATCAACATCGTTGCCTTTCTGGAGATTAATTTTACAATTTTCGAACTTCCCATTTCATGCTTTTGGGTTTTAATGGCACCACAATGTTTTTTGATATTGTTGACATGCCAACTTCTTTTTCGTTTTCATCTTTTAGGATTTTCAAATGTAAGGGATTAACATCAAAATAAACAACATTTCCATCATTCCGATAAATTCCAAAACTGATGGAAACAACAGTCTCATTAAAAAAATCTTTTTCAATAAATGCTTTGACCCTGTAAACACCTTTGTCCTTGTAATCCTTCAGATGTATTTTTGAGTTTCCAAGGTGATTTCCTAAAAACATATAATTCATATTGGAAACGATATAACCGATATCGTAGAAATCATCATCAAAAAACTTTTCAAATTCAAAATTGATGCTTATTGTGTCACTGGTATAAACGACATTACTTTCTTTTCGGCTTTCATTAGCAACAAATACTTTGGTTATTTTTATTCTGTCATTGACTGGTGCCTGGTTTAAATCCCACTTTTTAATCAACTTATTTTCAAAACCACTATCACTTACAGATTTTACACCTTCATCACTTTTGTCATTGACAGGTGGTGATGTTGACATGGCATTTTCAAAATATTTCATTGAAATGCTAGAATCACCATAATCAGTAACCCTTCCTTTATCAAGGCATATTACTTTTGAGCACAATGCATTAATATCACTACTATTATGACTAACAATCACAATGGTTTTATGGGAATTAGCAAGATTAGCTATTTTTTCATAGCATTTCATCTGAAAAGAATAATCTCCCAGTGAAAGCACCTCATCGAACAATAAAATATCTGCATCAATATTCACCACAACCGAAAAGGCCAGACGCACATACATACCACTTGAATAATGTTTTACAGGGGTATCCATAAATCTTTTCATGCCGGAAAACTCAACTATTTCATCAAATTTTCTCTTGATGATGTTTTTATCAATACCAAACATAGCACCACTGAGAAACACATTTTCCCGTCCGGTAAGCTCAGGATGAAACCCCATTCCAACTTCCAATACAGAAGCAATGGTACCATAAATTGTAACACGTCCGCTTGTGGGCTCAGTAACCTTACTTAAAACCTTTAACAATGTACTTTTCCCGGCACCATTCCGGCCAATTAAAC
>JAQIDD010000062.1 GCA_027858215.1 Candidatus Delongbacteria bacterium
TATTCAGCAGATGTGATGCCCTGGATATGCCGGATTATTCTGCCGGAGGCATCATACAATTCAATGTCGTACTTATCAGCGTTTACGCTAAACATAACGTAATTGGCGGCAGGGTTCGGGAACACCTCAACCTGTTGTTTTGCATTTATTTCAGGAACATCTGTGATAACTTCATCCATTTTTCCGATGATGTTAAACACTTCGTTTGTCAACACTGGAAGGTTGTAATCAAAGAATATGGCGGCGCTGTTGTTAATCTCTGTGTAGATCTGGTTGCCCGGTTGCTGATGCATTTTAAATTTCACAAACCCATGGCTTTCAGGTTCATTGGCATTGCTGTCGGGTAGGTTGATGCCTTCAATCGTCCAGCGGATCACATTGGGAAGGGGAAAATCAATTTCGCAGGGATGGCTCGAAGCAATGGGTTCAAACCTAGTTATATCCAGGTATTCTGAAATGGTATCCACAACCACCACTTTTTCTGCCGGGGCGTTGCCTGTGTTTTGAAAACGAATTCTGTATTCCAACACATCTGTAGAATCAATGAAATGGTGTTCAGTTATGCCCTGTGGCAACACAGCTTTATCATTGGGGTCCCAGGAACTGGCAACTTCCACACATTCGACATCCACAAAAGGATCCTGCTCGTCTAAAGGAACAGCAAGTACTTCACCCAATGAATTATTGGGATTACCACACTGCTCAATGCTTTCCTGTGGTTCGCTGTTACCAGGATGCCCGGGTCTTTGATCGGCTTCCAGCCTTAAAGTTGTTCCGGTTGCAGGCCAGCACATTTCCATGGTTTCGCCACCAAGGAGCTGAAATGTTCCTGTTTCCACAAGCACATTGTCTTCAAACAGGCGGTATTCGGAATTACCTGCCATATCACCATCACCGGGATCTCCTGTATTGGTAATGGAAAAACATATCAGGCTGTCACCGACACACTCCCCTTCAACGGAAACACTGGAATGATCCCATGTGGAATCAGCAGGTTCGCATACATCATCGGGGTAAATATGCGCTTCAACACAAAGCGTGGTCCCAAGTAAATCCGGGTCACAGGCATAATCTCCATAAATCATAAACGACCCATTAGAGCCAGACGGTACATTGCCCACATCAAAAGTAAGCAAATTGCCATCTTGTGCGATCAGATTTCCCCCATGATCATAAATCAGGTTATCATCCAGTTCAACGGTAATGGTTGTATTTTCTGAAGTAATGAGACCATTGTTTTCATAAGAAATACGTAATGACGTTTCAGTACAAAGACCACCCCACCAAAACATGGCATCCACACTTAATTGCGGACAATAATTGTCTGCCGTGTTAGCAAAATCCAGCCCGGAAATTGTATCCATGCTTCCATTCCCTGCTAAAGAGACGACATGATAATCCGGATTAAGCGGAGAAAATTGTTCCCATGGAGAAGGGATGTTCAATTGAGTTATTGTATATTCCGATGAATCAACCCATATAGAATAAATACCATCCTGATTGCTAATCCCATAATAAGGACCAGGTTCAGCTTTCACCATGATATCGGACATAGGAAAATCATCATCATCAAAAACAGCGTTTTCATTAATATCAGCATAAATCCGGCCTTGTATCAAATTACAAGATAACATACCATCAAACAAATTGATCCCCCAGTTAAAAATATAACCATCATCAATGGCCCAGTTGTCAGTAATTGTTAATGTCCACATGCCATTGACCGGGCAGCCGATCAAATCACTGAACGGTTCATACGAAGCATAATTTCCTGCCGGCAGGGTTGAATAAACATCTGCCGTTTGAGACATTGTTCCATACATTGGATTTGGGGTCCAGCAATAATCATACCCCACACCAGGGCCAGTTCCCGGATCAATTGGCTCACCCAAAAATGTAGAACCGCCTCCCTGATCTTGCAATATTATGGTTGTTCCGTCAGGGGCAGTCAGCGAAATAATCAAATCACCGAGGAACGAATGTTCCATGTTCACACACACACTCACCAGGTCAAACGGCGATGTGATGGTAGCGTCGGTGGCATAACCGGACACAATAATGGATGTGGTATAAGACACACCACTTCCATCAGGAAGAAAAACGGTATCCGGTGAATGGTGAAAGGCTTTTTGAGCAAAGCCAGAAAGTACAATGCTCACTGACAACAGGAAGATAAGGGCAGATTTTTTCATGAGGCAGATTTTTGATGTTTATAATTCTTTACTATTCATTACTATATAGATATACGTAATGAAGAATAAAACGTTGCTTATTTTAATCATTAATTTTTGTTTTTCAATATAAAAAACCTGATTGCCTTTCTGTTGCCATTATCATCAGTAAGAATAAGATGATGTTTTCCGGGATCGGGAACAATACCTATCGTGTGAGTGTGTTTTGTGGATGTAATGTACTCATCATCAATGTACCAATAAATAGTGGCATCGTTATCCTGATGGGCAGCTTTGAACACCACTTTTTGTTTTTCCCCG
Source organism: Candidatus Delongbacteria bacterium (assembly GCA_027858215.1). GTDB lineage: Bacteria > Bacteroidota > Bacteroidia > Bacteroidales > ML635J-15 > JAQIBY01. The sequence continues at coordinate 2,493 of JAQIDD010000062.1, forward strand.
CCAAGTTCCACAGGCAGGTAAATTTCTGCCATGTCATCGGGGTAGATAATTTGCATGACTTCATCCTGATTTTGGGCATTGCAACCGGGGAGCCAGGGCAGCATGCCGGTATATTCAGGATGTGATTTGCGGTAATACCATTTCATGGCGGGTGGCAGCACAAACACTGGCCTGTGTTTTATTTTTTCAATGTTATAACATGAAGCTGATACCTGGTAATTTTCATCTTCATTCAGATGAACGAGTTTGTGATACGGACAGGGTGGAAAATGGTATGCTGCTTCAGGTATCCACATGCTGTCCACTTCGGGACAGTGGGGGTTGGGAAGGTATCCGCTTTGCTGACACACCGGCATTTTCACCATGGCATCGTAGGGTTTTTTGAACCAGTTATCATAAGCGGGCAACATATCAAAGAGATCAAACAAAACAGGTGCTGCGGTTTTTATGCCTATCAACCCGGGGCGTCCTTCACCTGTTGCATTGCCCACCCAAACACCAACGGTATAATCCGGCGTGACGCCCACAGCCCAGGCATCCCTGAAACCATAGCTTGTCCCGGTTTTCCAAGCAATTGCCTGTTCGGAGTTGAAGTATTTCCAGTTACCTTTATCATCCGGCCGTTTGACATCTTTCATGGCTTCAAGAGCATACCAAATGCCGGCAGCATCAAACCGGGCATTTGCATTGTAATTGGTTGTGATGCCAGGATTTATTCCCGCTTCCTCATACAAAAAGAGCAAGGGATGAATATCTGAATTTACATAACGGGCGTTGAATTTTTGGAAATGCATCAACCGTCGCCCCATGGAAGCATAAGCCGCACAAAGTTCATCAAGCCTGGATTCGGCACTACCGAGGATGAGGGATAAGCCGTAGTTACCGGCACTGCGGTTTATGGTGGTAAGCCCGATGTTTTCAAGGTCTTCAATAAATACAGCAATGCCATGTTTTTTAAGCAAATTCACGGCAGGGACATTCAAAGAACGGGCAATGCTTTTCGAGGCAGGCACAGCGCCATCGTGCCGGAGGTTAAAATTATGGGGAGAATAAGCTCCAAAACGCACCGGATAATCAGGCACCAGGCTATGAGGCATAATTTCGCCTTTACAGAGCATCCCGGCATACAAAAATGGTTTTAAAATGCTTCCCGAACTTCGTTTTGCTGCACACATATCCACATAGACAGACTGGCCATCTTCATCAAAGAGCCCCGTGTTTCCAATGTAAGCAACCACATTTCCCGTTCCGGTTTCAGCAATGATGCCCCCTGCATTATGAATGTCGTTTTTCCTGAATTCCTTATAATACCTGTCAAGGATTCTGTATGCCTGATTTTGGTATTGTTCATTTATGTATGTGTGAAAAACATGTTTGCCGGGATATTTATCTTTAAGCCTGTACAACAGATGAATGTTTTGATTGGGGAAAGGCGTCAGTTTTGCCGGAATTTCTTCTTCAATGGCAAGGTTAAAGGTTTCATGGCTGATATTACCATTGAGATAAAGCCTTTTCAGCAGGCGGTTTCGCTTCAATTTGAGTGTTTCTCTGTTTTTGTTGATGTGTATTGATGACGGCGCGTTTGGCAATACCGCCAGTAAGGCAGCTTCTGCCCATGTCAAATCAGATGGTGAGCGGCCAAAATACCGCCATGAAGCGGCTTTAATCCCAACCACATTACCGCCATAGGGAGCCAGTTCGGTATAGAGTTTTATTATTTCCTTTTTTGAATGCCTGATTTCAAGCTTTGAAGCCAACATCATTTCTATCAGTTTGTTTGCTATGTTTCTTTCTTTTGCTCCCTGTGACAGCCTGATGACCTGCATGCTGATGGTACTTCCCCCGCTGACAGTTTTCCCGGCATTTATATTTTGTAAAAATGCCCTTGTCATTGCCAGGTAATCTATCCCGGCATGGTACCGGAACCGTTTGTCTTCAAATTCCATGAGGCATGTTTTGTATTTATCAGGAATTGTGTCCTCATCACCCATTGGCAGACGCCATTGCCCATCTTTAGCAATGGTAGCAGCCAGCAATGTATTGTCTTTGTCATACAAAATGCACGACCACTCATTTTTCAAGGTTTTTACCGGGGTCAACAGCCAGACAATAAGCAAGATACAAGGAGCAGTGAGCCATATCAATATGCGGTGATGTTTTTTTATTATCATGTTTTGCTGCCTGTTGCTTTATACCACTATGTTACTGATGTTGATTTGTCCTGATGAGGCAGGGTAAACGAAATTGTGCTGCCTTTGCCTTCTTCGCTGGTAACATTAATAGTTCCTCCATGCTGATCAATAAATTCTTTACAGATAATCAGTCCCAGGCCGGTGCCCGTTTCTTTATTCGTTCCTTTTGTGGAAGTTTTTTTGTCAATACGGAATAAATCTTTCAGTGTTTTTTTATTCATTCCCATGCCGTTATCAACAATTGAAATACGGGTTAGGTTATTGTTGCTTTCAGCTTCTATCCTGACTTCTCCGTTTGCATGTGTAAATTTGATTGCATTATTGATCAGGTTTCGTATAACGGTTTTTAGCATATTGTTATCCGCATAGACAGGAATGGGTTCAGCATTGTATGTTATTTTAATGTTTTTTTCTTTGGCAAAGCTCTCAAGCAAATAAACGGTATCCTGGATGATATCCGGGAGTAATAATTTTTCCGGTTGATAAGGCACACTGTCTGTTTGTGTCCTGGCCCATTCCAATAAATTAACGAGCAAATTGTAACCTTGCCTGGCGGATTGATAAATCAGGTTATAATAATGTTGAAATTCCTGGTTTTCAGACTTATTACTTTCTTCAAGCAATAATTCCGAAAACCCAAGCAAGCCTGTAAAAGGGCTTTTCAAATCATGGCTTATGATGGAAAAAAATCTGTCTTTGGTGTCCACAAGTTGCTTGAGCTGCCTTTTTTGTTCCTGCAAGGTCAGGTGATTTTTTACCCTTGCCATCAATTCGGCTGTTTTAAACGGTTTGGATATGTAATCCACACCCCCAACCTCAAAAGCCCTGGTAATACAATCGCTGTCAGTTTTAGCCGTCAGGAAAATTACCGGCAAATCCTGAAATTTAGGTTGTTGCTTTAATCGTGTACACACCTCAAAACCATCCATATCGGGCATCATGATGTCTAGCAAAATAAGATCAAAATCTACCTCATCACACAACGCAAGGGCCCGTTTTCCATTTTGAGCATACGATATGTCATAGCCGGCATTCTGTAGGTTTTTAGCAACTACCTGAATGTTCTTCGGGATATCATCAACGATCAATATTTTAGTATTCTTATGCATTGTAATGGTTTAAAAGAATAAGCTTCACTTATTTGACAACACGTTCCTTAACGACAAAAACAAAGATGAAATATCTTCAATCTCAATATTTTCAGCAGCGTGCATGAGTTTTTTTCCTGTTTCGTAAAAATAGGCATTGTTTGCTGTTTTGCCATACATTTTAATATCCTTTCCCAGCCGGTGTATTTTTGCCATGTTACCGGAGTTTTCAATTGTGCTGATCTTACCTGAAAACTTTTCTGAAAAATCATGTACATGTTCCCTTGAAACATCTGGTTTTTCCCCGGCATCGGTAATGTCATTTGTTTTAATCGTTTCCATACGGCCACCAGATGTTTTCAGGGTTTGTTTGCCAGGAAGTTCAACATTTTTAAAATGAAGTTTAAACACACTGCCTTTGCCGGGTTGGCTGGAGAATGTTATTTGCCCGCCCTGAATTTCCATGAGTTCTTTGGTGATGGATAACCCAAGGCCTGTGCCACCATATTTTCTTGTGTTGTGGTCACTGCGTTGCTTGAAAGCTTCGAATACCTGGCTATGGTATGCCTCCGGAATCCCAATGCCGGTATCTTTGACTTCGCATAACATGTTAATTTTATTTCCGGGCAAGGTTTTTGTCCTTTTCAGAATGATCTCAATGTGTCCTTTATCCGTGAATTTAACTGCATTGCCGATGATGTTGAGAAAAATCTGCTTGGTTCTGAGTTCATCAATGATGATATTTTCGGGAATGGCGGGGTCGATTGATATTGAAATATCAAGGCCTTTTTGCTGTATTTTAAGGGAAAATATTTGTGTTATGTCTTTGATCAGTTTTCTGATATCCGTAATTTCAGGATGCATTTCCATTTTCCCGGTGTCAATTTTAGACAGGTCAAGAATATCATTGATGAGGTTTAGCAGGGTGGTACTACTGGCATTAATGGAATTAACATAATCTAGGTTTGTTTGATCTTTCAGGTTTTGTGATAAAATCTCTGAGAAACCAATAACCGCATTTATGGGCGTTCGTATTTCGTGGCTCATGTTGGCAAGGAATACCATTTTAGTCCTGTTTGCCTCTTCAGCTTCCTGTTTTGCTTTCAAAACCTCCTGTTGTGCAAATTTGTCTTTTGTTATATCATCTTTTATGGCAATGTACTGTACGATATTACCTTTGTCATCAGTGATAGATGACAACAAAGCGCTTTCATAATACAATTCTCCGTTCTTTCGTTTGTTGATGAATTCTCTTTTCCATTCTCCACCCGCTTTTATGATATCCCACATGTGTTTGTAAAATTCAGCGGCATGTTTCCCTGATGACAAAATGCGTGGATTCTTTCCAATGACTTCATCCCTTTCATAACCTGTTATTTCAGTAAACTTTTTATTGACGTATTGTATATTGCCATCAGTATCAGTGATAACAACATAGGCAGAGGCGTTTTCCACTGCTTTGTAAAGTGTACGTAATTCTGTTTCGGTTTCCTTTCTTTTTGAGATATCACGTACAATGCCGGCAGCATGCCACTGATTGTGAATTTTTACCGGGGACAATGATAATTCAATATCAATGATCTTTTTATCCTTGGTATAAGCCTGTAGTTCCATTATTTTACCAAAAGCATTGCCTTTGCCGGAGTTTTTAAATTTCTCCATTCCCTTTTTATATGCCTTGTATTCTGATGGCGAAGACAGAAGTATATGGAGGTCTTTTCCCATGATATCATCTTTGGTATAACCAAAAATATCTTCAGCAGCTTTATTCCAATAGGAAACCAAACCATCCTGATCTACCAAAACAATACCGTCCTGGGCATTGGCGGATATTTTTTTGAAGCGCTCTTCACTTGCCTGCAGGTTATCACTGATGATTTTTCGTTCAAAAGCACTGGAAATGATCTGACTAATGATCTGGAATGTTTTGCTGCCTTCAAGGACTGTTTCATTACTGATAAATGCTTCAATTCCAAGCAATCCCTGATAAATTCCCAAAAAATACAAAGGCACATGAACAAAAACCTTACTATTTTCGTCCATAAACTCCGGGAAATCCAGCTTTTGGGATTTGATGTCATTATCACCTGAAGTGATTATTCCTGCATACACCAGTTTCTTTTTCCATGCGTTGTAAGTTGATGTTTTTTTTAATTCCTGCTTGGTTTTGATTTTACTTTTAACTGCTCCGGACTTTTGATTCCATTCAAATTCTTTTATAAGGATGTCATTTTTGTCATCTTCAAACAGCAAATAGGTGCAGTCAGCGTTTTCGTCCATGCCAATGCATTCAAGAACCTGGGATATCACATCATCAAAATTTTTAGTGGAATTTAAGCGTAGTGCCACTTTTGAAACGAGCTTTTGTTGTTGCAGATTCTTTTTAATGCTTCTCTCATACTGTTTGGCTTCCGTATTATCATCAACAATAAGCATCACATGTTGCTTATTTTTATATTGAACCGGGATAAAATAACAATCGAGCCATAATTCTTTATTAAAACTGGTCACAATCCTGATGTTATCCCGTTGTTTTTCACCGGTATTGATGCATTTTTCAAACAGATCAAGTACTCCGTATTTTTTCCATGATTCAATATACATGATGTTTTGTGACAACACTTCCTTCCTGGATTTAGCTCCAATGATATTTGCTACAGCTTTGTTGCTCAAAATACATTGACCGTTTTGCTCATACACAACAATGCCAATGGGAGAGTTATCGATCAATACCTGATTGAATTGCAGCACAGACGAATAAGAACTATCTGATCTGAACTCTTGAATGTTGAACAAACATGTGTCATCAGAAACGGAAATAATGCTAACATTAAAATCTCTGTTATTTTTGTTGTTATGGCATTCAAAAACCGTTTTACTTTTCTTTTCCAATGTATCGAAAATAACATCCTCCCATTGTATTTCATCAGATACATGTTGTTCTAATTTGCTTAGAGGATCATCTGACACACCGACAAGGCCAAGTATTTTTTTGGCTTTTTCATTATAATCCAAAAATTTCAGTGATAAGCCATGTTTTGCTTTCGATGCATTTAGTTTGAAATAGGCATCAAATGAGTTGTGTTTAATGCATTCAAGCTCTTTTTGCAATTTATCATCCCGGTTCATAATGGTAAAAATACATAAAAATTCATGAAAAATAAATTTAAATTTGCAGTGCATCATTATCCTCAGTAAATTTTGTGAACAGGTAAGTTGATGGTAACTATTCAGGGGCATTTGGAAGGATGGAGAGATGGAGAAACGGTGTGATAGCACGATGGCACGATAGGGTGAGGATGGACGGATTAGCTGTCTGACGACAGCTTGGGGTTTTTCAACAGATAACACAGATTGACACGGATTAGCTGTCTGACGACAGCTTGAGGTTTTGTCCACAGATTGGCACAGATTTGCACGGATGGGCTGTCTGCGACCGCTTTGGGTTTTGTTGATATACATTTTTTTTGTTCACACTAATTCGTTACAGTTGATGGGAAACATGAACTTATTCAATAAACAGGCGGGCAGATTCCATGCTGATGTCAGAAGAAATTATTACAATATAAATACCAGGCCGCAGAGGTGTAACAGGTATGGTTGTGGTTTGGGTTTTATCCGTTAATGTAATATCTTTTTTCATGACAAGTTGACCTAAATTATTGTATAAATGCAGGCTATATGAATTGGAAAGGGCATTTTCAAAGTTGATAACGAACTTATCATCTTCATTGATTATGATGATGTTTTCCTTGGCTGTTCCACAATCAAACTTAATGATTTTTGATCTTTCAGTTGTCCCATCAAAATCCGTTTGTTTAAGCTGATAATAAACAATGCCTTTGGAAAACCCATCATCCAAAAATGAATAATTTTGCATAAAATTACTGTTCCCCTGACCTTCTACCTTCCCTATTGGCTTAAACATAAAACCATTGTAGGATTTCATCACTGTAAAATAATCGTTGTTTGTTTCAGACGCGGTAGACCATGAGAGTGTAACCTGGTTATTTTCACATTCAGCATCAAAGTCAATCAGTTCCACAGGCAGGGGATCCAGCTCTTCACAGTCCTCAAAAGTACCTCCGCCAGTCAGATCAAAACTAAGATCATAACCAGCATCACTGGGGGACCATCCATTGACCATCAAAAAATAGGTTTGCCCAGCGGTAACATCCAGGGATTTTACATACCCATCCCCGTTTACATCTTCAATGTAATCTGTAACCACAATACCTGAATATGGATGTGTATCAGCCATGCCAGTTTTTGGGCCTGTATCATCATAACATCTTTCATTCCATGCATACGAACAACGTACAGGAGATCCCAGGTTGTTGCATTCATCAGCTCTGAAAAGGGCAAAATCATAATCATCACATTCAGTACAAACCAAGGGATCCCCTAAAGTATTTGGCACAATGTAAAATTCAAACACCCCATCGATAGCAATTTCAAAATAGTACCATGTGGTATAATTTTCACTCACAATGCATCCGGTGCAGGTAGATTCAATACCAGGGCCTGTGCTGGCACCTGAGAAATCAGTATCTCCACAGGTAGCGCAGGACCCGGTACATTCACTGGTCTCTTCATAGTCATTTTCTGCACAATCCACACAACTTAATGTAATATCCCATCCGGATCCAATGCCTGAACCATCTGAAGAAAACCTATATGTCAGGCATCCGCTGGCATCTGTTGATGTCCATGTTCCTCCGTTCCATGAACCCTCAGATGTATTTGGGCTGGTGTGGGTATTGCTGCCTTTCCAGAGAATCGGTCCATTTTGTGTCGGGCCATTACCTACAGAGAGAAAATCCCAACCAGATTCAATACTCATGGAGTTCATAGTTGCCTGTATACATTTACCAGGTGCATCGGGGCAAAAGGTACGATAATAATTATTAATATTGTTAGAATAATTTCCACTTGGCCCGCCATCATCATAATACGCATGTGTTTCCCCACAATCAATGTTAACCATACAAGCGCCGAGGTATGTGCTCTGTAATCCCTCAGTAGGATGGATATAATAATCCTGTGTGCCACCACCGCCACAACTTGTACAGGTCACCCATTGTTCCCTGCAGCTACTTTCGGTCCCACATGCCGCATCCGTATGTATGTGTATATACACAGTTCCACTGAATGTGGCAGTCCATGATATGGGGGTTTGTCCTTCTGTAAGCAAAGTATTTGATGTGTTGGTCAGGGTAAGCCAGTCAGTTGATACAGTACTACTGAATTCATAAGTTTGTCCGGCTACCACATTTGTAATTTCATTGTATTCACCTGCAAAATTACAGGAAGCTACCTGTAAAGGGATATCATCAGTCGGGGCTGTTGCTGACAACCAATAATCGGTTGAAACGCAATGGTCAACAGGACAATTAATATAAAACGTATGTGTCCCGGTAGTGGAATTTTCATCATCAAGCAAAATATAATACGTTGTACCGGCAGTCCATGACATTGAACCATAAGTTCCGGCAGAAGCAATATCATCAATACATGTCCAGCCAGTTTCTGCACATGAATTTGCCTGCCACATATAATCAACAAAACCATCGGCTGCGGTAACCTCAAGGTTATAAGTTCCTGTTTCGGGTGCAACAAAACTGTATATTTGTTCTTCACCTAAACAAGTAAAACCACAATCGCTGGAGCTACTCTGATTCCACACTCCTGTGCCTCCGCCTGTATATGTCTTTGTAGATCCTGCACCACAGCCGGCAATGGAAATTACGCTTGCGCATGGGTCGGCAGGAGGGGAACAACTTGTGCATTGAATATAGGTTTCATGACATGAAGCATCAGTTCCGCAAGCACTGTTTGTATGAATATGAAGACGAACATCGCCACTAAATGTAGCTACCCAGGTTATAGGTGTTGTTCCGTACGTTAAACATGTATTACTGGTATTTGTAAGCGATAACCAATCTGTTCCAATATTGCTTCTGAATTGGTATGTTTGCCCCGAAACTACGCTGGAAATTTCACTATAGTCCCCTGCATAATTGCAACTGGTAATCTGTATTTCAGTATTATTCGTCGGTGCTGTTGCACTGCCATATGCGGTAGTAGCAATACAGCAGGAAGCGGGACATGCATTAGTTGCAAAGGAACTTGAGGTTCCATAAGCCGAACTTGTAGCGTCACAGTCAGTTTCGGCATATACCCTTAGATAATAGGTAGTTCCGCAGGAAAGGGCTGAAGTAGTGGTAGATGTTCCCGTTGTGGTGTTCCAATCTACAGCTCCACCACCACCACCATAAGTACAAGAAGAGGTAGTTCCTACTACCCAATAATATGTTACGGTCGGGCTGCCAGCCGGACTGCCGGCAGACCAGGAAAGGTTTGCAGAGGTTTGTCCAGTTGAAGTTCCTGTTACACTTGTCGGGATGCCGGGAGTGGTGCATACTACAGGGCAATTTATATAGAAACTATGCGAGCTGGCTGTAGTGTTTTCATCATCAAGTAGAATATAATATGTAGTACTTGCAGTCCAGGACATTGAACCATATTCACCGGATGAATAAACATCATCAATGCAGGTCCATCCTGATTCTGCACAGGTTGATGCTTGCCAGTTGTAGTCAACATAGCTGCTGTTAGTAGTAATCTGCAGGCTATAAGTACCAGTTGTTGGTGCGACAAAACTATAAATCTGTTCTGTCCCTTGGGATGAATAACAGGGGTTGGAAGCCCAAGCTCCTGTTCCACCGCTTGTATAATTTTGTGTATAAGAAGAACCACAACCTGAAATTGAAATTACGCTTGCACATGGGTCAGGGGGGGGGGCAGTACAAGTTCTTGAAATAGTAAATGTTCCAGTGGTAGTAGATGATGTAGAATAATGAGCAATATAAACATAATATGTTGTACCATTAACTGTTGTAAAAGTATGTGTTTCTGTACCTGTCGAACCATCATCACATATTATATTTGATAAACTTCCACAAGAACCGCTTGAAATTACCATTTCATGGTCAAATGTTGCTGTTGAAGAAATGGTTGTTTCGTTTCCATCTCCAACAAAAGTGTACCATACACCATAGTTTGAAGCACAACCTATTGGGTCTGCTATATTTGATGTTCCAACTGTAGTGCCAGCTAAATTAGTTGTGCCACAGGGTAAGGAAGTGGCATCAGCACATAAATCATTTGAAGGTCCGCCACCACCGCCAGTATAATAAACGGTTACCGATAAGTTTAATGTTACCCCATCACAATATGCATCATTATCCACAGATTGAATATAAATTACTGTACCATTAGCAACATTTCCATTTAAATCAGAAAAGCTGTATGTTCCGTCACAATACGAATATTTCCAAATCCCGCCAAGATTTATATCATATTCGTACCAATCTGTGCACCAAGAACCTATTGATGCTGTAATATCAATGCCTGTAATTGTTGCACCGGCTGGTGCACAATTAATAGTAAGAGAAGTTATAAAATTATCACAATCATTACCTGAAGCGGAACAGGATTGGGTACATGATTGGCTATATCCTGTTAAATTCATTAACACGAAAAGAAAAACAATTAATATATGATACAGCCTTTTCATAATACCTTATCGTTCTTTTTCAATTTCTTTTTTCACGTATTTCAACACGCTCAAATACTCGCTTGGATGCACATTGATCCAAAATACCATGTCTACATTATATACATCCTTATTCAAAACATCCATTAGGCAATGAGGTGCAATGGATTTGATTTTATTGTTGATGCGTGGTAATGTTTCATTTCGGAAAACCGATTCTGAATCAGCGTATTTATAAAGGATGTTTAGTTGCAATCTGAATTCCTCAACCTTTTTCAGAATATCTGCCACCCTGCGTTCATCTATGTCCTTAACATCAATGCGATTATCAGATTCAGGATAATATGGTTTTGAACTGTTATCTACAGGATGAATTGCAATTTTTGATGTAGCATAATAACTGCCATCATCGCCCCTGGAATTTTCCTGCCCGTAAGCAGACAATATCATACTTACACAAATAAACACTATGGTAGCAGCATTTTTCATAATCAATTCATAAAAGATCAAAATTAACTACTTGTTTTTTAATTAATTATCCCTTACTTATATTAACGTATTACAACATCCTCTGGTTACATTTTATCCGCATACCTTACAAAAACCGTCCAAATAAGAATATCATGCTCAACTTCACAAGTATAACAAAACAATCA
>JAQIDD010000089.1 GCA_027858215.1 Candidatus Delongbacteria bacterium
TTTATGTTTAATAAACCAAATATCTGCTAAACTAAAAATAACGCCCAATACAGCATATTTTTCTTTCACTAGTTTGTTTTTCAGACTTCCTCGTTGTCCCAATTCAAGTGAAATATTAAATGTTGTGTTAGAACGTTTCAGTGGTAATCCTAATCCAAAACTTATGCCAAAGTTATTGACTTTTGTATTTCCCTGGTCGAATTCAAGGTATGTATCATTAAAAAATGCGCCCATCCTGTAACGAATATTGCGCCGGTATTTCATTGATGGGGAGTTTTTTCCATCAGGGATATATTCAATACCAAGGCTGAAGCGTTGTCCTGCACCCAGCGAATCCTGTTCTCCGAAAATAGTAGCATTGCTCCAGTCCTGATATCTGAAATCTGTGGCAAGCGTTAGGACATCTTTATAATGGTATGCCAATCCACCACCAATATTTAAGGGCAGGTTGATTTCCCCTTGTTCCTTAAAATGGTGTTCCAGGGTGTCAGTTACAACACTTGGATTAGAGCTAAGCGCACTGGTGGCGAGATAAGTCCTGTTTACATTAAGTACTGTATTAATATCACAGGACAATCCCAGGGTGAAATGATGATTATCTGATAAATTGTAATTATAATGAATACCTCCGGAAAAATAGAAGTTGCTGAAATATAAAATATTTTTTTCAGTAATATCTACCATGCCGTATGCAACCGAATCTGCAAAATTGACAGCATTCTGCTGATGAATGTTGCCAAACAAATAATTGAGATTAAAACCAACCGACAAATTATCAATGGGTTCAAAACTGCTGCCAATAAATGCCTGGTCGATTCCCCCCTCTCCCTGGTAGTGATAATCGCGGGGATATCCAAGGCTGTAATCAGATGTAATGACATTGTAAGAAACGTTTGAATACGGCACCAGGCCAAATGAAGCTCCCCACCAGTTTGTGACCGGAAATCCGAAGCTTAAATAATCAAGGTTGAAACCAGAAGTTGTTTGTTTTAGATTGTTTGTGGAGGAACTCATTTCTTTCACAGAAGCACTAATCCCGGCTTCCATTACAAAATGCAGGGAGTCAATACTCGAATACGATGCTGGATTTGCAGGATATAGTTTGCTGCCATTACGTAAAGCAAGGCTTGTGCCACCCATAGCGCGGCTGTCTCCAAAATTTTTTGTCATTAAGTCACCCAAGCCATACCTGGTATAGGGAGAACTTGTTCTGTCCTGCGCTTTAGCATAAAAAATCACTGAGGTAAACAATACAATCAGCCCCAGTTGTTTAATTTGTTTCAACATAATTCATCAATATTCTGTACAGACCAAACAACACAAGATCTGAATGCACAAAGATGCTATTTTTTAAATTATCAGCCAAAAATCCGGCATCACCACCTGAAATTATGGTTATCAGCCCTTTGTACTCTTTTGTCATTTGCTCAATATACCATTTAACTTCACTCAGAACCCCATACTGAACACCATTAATGATGGATTGTCTTGTGGTTTTGCCCAGTATGTTTTCCGGTTTTTCTGATCTAAGCAACGGTAATTTTCCGGTATAATTGTGTAACGCCTTAAATCGTATGGATATTCCTGGTGAAATGTTGCCTCCTTCCATGATTCCCTGGGCACTTACAATGTCATAAGTGATGGCTGTTCCTGCATCAATTACCAATAGATTTTTTCCTGGATAAAATCCTACTGCTCCAACACATGCAGCTTTCCGGTCATTGCCTAATGTGTCCAGTGTGTGATGTGAAATCTTCAGGGGGATATCCATACCCGATGACAGGTAGATGATGTCACGGCATAAACGATGCAGTATCTGTTTTTGTCCGGAAGTTGCTTTGGCAGGCAAGGAGGCTATGCCAAAACGAATATTTTTTTCAGTGATATCCGTGGGCAAATCATCAAGTGTTTTAGGCCCTGTATGCGTTTTGACAAGATTGCCATTCGAGAACAATGCTGTCTTAGCCCTGGTATTGCCTATGTCTGTTACTATATCGTATGCCATAAAAATCCAGGAATCCCTTCCTTTTAATTTTGTTTGTGAAATTAATAAAAAGCTTTAACAATGCTGCTTTTTTAATCTTATAAAATTGTTATATTCGTGCCCTGATTTGAAATTAATTTATTCATACATATTTAAAGGTTAAAATAATGGCAGTTTTACAAACAATTCGGAACAGAGCAGGTGTCTTAATTATTGTTTTTGTTGGTGTAGCCTTGTTTTTATTTATTGTTGATCCTTCAACATTTGAAGGGTTATTTAACAAACAGGAAACCGACATTGCTGAAATTAATGGGGAGAAAATATCACACACTGAATATCAGAATGAAGTACAAAGGCTGACCAATTTTGTGAAAGAGGCTCAGGAAAAATCTTCATTGGATACGGAAACCATAGATGAAATCAGGTCAACGGTGTGGGAACAATTACTGAATAAGTATTTGCTTGCAGAAACCATTGATGAACTTGGAATTGGTGTGAGTCAGGATGAAATGGAAAATTTGCTCTGGGGGTCCAATATTCACCCCATCATTAAGCAGAATTTTTCAAATCCGCAAACAGGGCAATTGGATACGTCGTATGTTCAGCAGTTTTTTAGCCAGGCAGAGCAGGATCAAAGAATGAAAATAATTGCTGAGTATTTCAAAGAGAGTATCAGACGTGATCGCATCAACACAAAATATGAAACCCTCTTGAAAAAGGGTTTTTATGTGCCAACTCCGCTTGCTAAGGAAGATTATTTTAATTCCAATACCAA
>JAQIDD010000093.1 GCA_027858215.1 Candidatus Delongbacteria bacterium
GTCTAAAAGTGATAAATTATGAGGAAAAGCTTAAAAAAAGCTACCGCAAAAGCAGTAAAAAAGATTTACGGATCCACTGTTGCTCCGGAGATTATACAGGTGCAGCGCACAAAAAGTGAGTTTTCTGCTGACCTTACCATTGTGGTTTTTCCCCTCGTGAAATACAGCCGTAAAAAACCTGAGAATACAGCCAATGATATCGGTGTTTACCTCAAACATGTGTTTCCTGAGATTTCATCTTATCATGTGATAAAGGGATTTTTGAACCTGAGTTTTTCCTCAGAATTTTGGTTGAATCAACTGAATGTGCATTTAAAGGTGATTAACTCCTCATTGTCGCCGGCAAAGAAGATGTCGTGCATGATTGAGTATTCATCGCCTAACACCAATAAGCCTTTGCATTTGGGACATATCCGTAATAATCTCATTGGTGATGCCATGTCCCGGATAGTGAAAGCAAATGGCCATGATGTGATCAGGGTAAATCTCATCAATGACAGGGGCATTCATATTTGTAAATCCATGCAGGCGTACCTGGATTTTGATCCTGAAGGCAGTCCCGAAAAATCCGGTTTGAAAGGTGATAAATATGTCGGAAAGCTTTATGTGGAATTTGAAAATGCATAAAAATCAGAAATTGATAAGCTGAAAAAAGAAGGACTAAGCGAAGAAGAAGCGAAAAAACAAGCGCCTGGCATGCAAAAAGCCCGTGCCTTACTTAAAAAATGGGAGGAAGGCGATGATGAAGTTGTAGCATTATGGAAGAAAATGAACAACTGGGTTTATAAGGGTTTTGATACAACCTATCAGCGAATGGGCATTGAATTTGATCAGGTAAATTACGAATCAGAAACATACAAAAAGGGAAGAAGCATTGTGCTCAAAGGCCTTGAAGAGGGCATGTTTTACGAAAAAGATGACCATTCTGTATGGGCGGATCTCAGTGATGAGGGCCTCGATGAAAAAATACTTATCCGCTCTGACGGGACATCGGTGTATATGACTCAGGACATCGGTACTGCCGTAGAAAGGTTTGAAAAGCATAATCCGGATAAGCATATTTATGTGGTTGGGAATGAACAAAATTACCATTTCCAGGTGTTGAAAATTTTGCTCAAAAAACTAGGATACGACTGGGCGGATAAAATTCATCACATGTCTTACGGAATGGTGGAATTGCCTGAAGGCAAAATGAAATCCCGTGAAGGCAAAGTCGTTGACGCTGATGACCTGATGGATGAAATGTTTCAGACAAGCAAAGCCATGTCATCGGAGTTGGGTAAGCTCAGCGATTTGACTGATGAACAAAAAAATGATGTTTATGAAACCATTGCCATGGGAGCGCTTAAATATTTTATTCTGAAAATTGACCCCCGCAAAAACATGGTTTTCAATCCTGAAGAATCCGTGGATTTTAACGGAAATACAGGCCCATTCATTCAATATACCCATGCCAGGATACGATCCGTTGTCCGGAAGGCTAAAAAAATGAATATTCGTGTTCCCCGGCTTATTTCAGAAGACATCAGGGCAAATGAAAAAGAACTGGATCTCATTAAACTGCTGTATCACTACAACATGGTAATGAAAGATGCTGCCGATGAAATGGACCCCGGTCTTATTGCTAATTATGCTTTCGAACTGGCTAAGGAATTTAACCAGTATTATCATGAGTATTCCATCCTGAAAGCAGAAAACGGAAACCTGCTACAGTTCAGGTTGATGCTGGCTCAACATGTGGGCGAAACCCTGAAGGTTATGATGTCGTATCTTGGCATTCAGGTGCCGGAAAAGATGTAATGCTTGTATTATTGTTGTTTCTTTTAGTGAATCCACATTGTTCAGGAAGATGATACGGGCAGCCTTGAGCTGATGTGGTTAAAAGGGGCAAAATGGATCAAAGAAAGCATCAATCCGGACAGCAAAACGTCATTTTTGGCAAGCCAACCTGCTACAAAGGACGCATCAGCTCAGAGGGCGTGTTGGCCGGGACGCCGAACAATCTTACTGCGTCCTGATGACCAAAAACAAACTTGGCGACAATTCACGGCAACGCATCGAAGTGATGACACGCAGCAACGACGGCTTTGAAATTGCCGAAGCCGACATGAAACTCTGCGCTCCCGGTGATATCGAAGGCACACAGCAAAGCGGCCTGCCCATAAACCTGAAAATTGCCAATTTGGGACGCGATCAGCATTGCTGCAGTTTGTCTGGAACATTGCTGAAGAAATTCTGGAGAAAGACCCTACCCTCTCAGCGCAGCGGAAAACCACGTGCTTACCCGCGAACTAAAAAATCAAAACAAAAACAAATTGCTCTGGCGGATGATTTCATAATGGTTTCACCAGATTCAACAATTTCTGTCAATCCATTAACAACTTTTTGGCCATTTCTATCAACGCATTGATGGTTTTGTGAATAAACGCCTCAACGTGATTACCATTATCGATACCGACATATCCATAGATTAACTGAACACAAGGCTAAAGTCAGCGCAAAGCAAATCGTTTCAAACTAAAACCCATTACTGCTTGCCGGCATTGCAGTTAGATCATCTTGTTCATGTATGCCACTTTGCTAAGTGTACCAATCACAATTCCAAACCAACCAGCTTTTATTATCAATAAAATTCAAATATATTTGTTTGGAAATATGAAAGATTTTATATTTTTGCTTGCTATTATAAATCGCATTTTATGTTTAATTTTAAAAATGCATTATATGAAAAACCTATTGGTGTCCGTAATAATTCTTATTGTTAGTTATTCTGCTTTCAGTCAATATGTGGTCGTATTACACGGTACCGATACAACTGCCGCGTTTACAGGAAGTACATCCTTGTCAGATGATTTTTACCTAAGCGTTCCTTCAACTACTTTTGATTTTGCAGATGGTTATCATCCTGATCCTGTTGCAATACCAAGTTTTTTAGGGACAGACGGAGAGCAAATAGGAGTTTACGGTGGCTTATTTCCTTTAAAAGAGGCCTTTATGCCACAAAATCCACATGTTATTTCAAAAATTATTGAGCATAATACCAATGAATCCGGAAATTTACCAGTAGAATTTGATGTTAGTGCTCAAGACGAATAGATTATTTTATTATATTTATAGCATAAAACCTTAAAACTCAAATGCAATGAAAAAAATTATCTTTTTTTTAGTCAGCTTCTTTTTTGCAAATTTTATGATGGCACAGTCAGTGATTGTCTTACATAGCACTGATACAACTGCTGGCTTTACAGGTAACACAGCCTTTGCAGATGCCTATGCGCTAGCCCAAACAGGCGACACATTATACCTTTCGGGAGGTGCTTTTACAATGAGTTCTGAAATTGCCAAAGGATTGAAAATATTTGGCGCCGGTATTCATCCTGACTCAACATCTGCAACTTATATTACTCAGCTAAGTGGAGACGTTGATATTAGAAATGGTGCTGACGGCTTGTATTTTGAAGGCATACAGTTTGCTCATGGAATTAGAGAAAATTATACGCATGTTGTTGATGACGTGTCTTTTGTACGTTGTAAGTTTATTTCCACATTAGACTTTGGTATCAGTGGGACTCCGGCTGTATTGAGAGAAAATTATGCATTTATTCAATCTGTTTTTCTTAACAGGCTTGATATGGAAGGGGTAACCAACAGTCTGATTACAAATTGTATCTTTAATGATAGGATTTATAATTCCAACTCTAATTCAATTAAAAACTCCTCGTTTTTATATAATCCTTCAAGTGCCTCTTATGATATTATTGATAATTCAAATACTAATTTGATTAGTAATTGTATTTTTCATGCAACAAGTTCTTATATCATTGATGGAGCATCAAACACAATACAAAATTGTGTCACTCAGGATGCTGCTCCCGGTTATGGCAGCACGCCAATTGATGTCAATAATTACAAAGGAATTGATTTGTCAACTGTTTTCATTGCCCTGCCTTCAGAGCCATTTAGTTTCGATGATAACTATCATTTAACACCAAGTGCTGAAACCACTTATCTTGGAGATGACGGAACTCAGGTTGGCATTTATGGCGGACTTTTCCCGCTGAAAGAGGGATTTGTTCCTCAAAATCCGCACATCAGTACAAAAACTATCAGTTCAGGCACAGATGAGAATGGCTTTCTCAATGTGGATGTTGAAGTTAACGCCCAAGACAATTAATTAATTATGAAACGCTTAATTTTCATAATCTCATTTTTGCTTGGCAGCTTTGCTTTGTCTGCGCAAAATCAAATCAATGCGTATCAGTATTGGTTTAACGATGATTTTGACGCAGCCACTACAACGGCACTTGCTCCCGGGCAAACGGTAAACCTTCAAACGGATATAGATGCGTCACATCTAACACCCGGCGTGCATATTTTTTATATCCGCTTTAAAGATGACAATGGCT
>JAQIDD010000102.1 GCA_027858215.1 Candidatus Delongbacteria bacterium
ACCGGCCCGAATATTATGATATCCTTGAAAAAGAGAGTTTTTATAAAGAAGAACATAAGATTATTTTTGAGGCCATCATCGAACTGGCGAAAGAGCAAAAGCCCATTGATATTCTCACCGTCACCAATTATTTGAAAGCCATTAACAAAATTGATGAAGTCGGCGGGCCGCATTATATTTCAGAACTCACAAGCAGGGTGGCCACTGCTGCCCATGTGGAATATCATGCCAAAATTATACAGCAGAAATACATCCAGCGGATGCTTATACAGTCATCATCAGAAATCCAAAAACGTGCTTTTGATGATAGTCAGGATGTTGATACCCTCATTAATTATGCTGAAAACGAAATTTTCCAGATATCGGAAGGGAACATTAAGAAAGAAACCGTAGTAATCAATAAACTGGTAGGACATGCCATTGAGCTTGTGGAGGAAGCCAGTCAGCGCGAAGATGGTTTGTCCGGTGTTCCCAGCGGCTTTTCTGAACTGGACCGATACACCTCAGGCTGGCAACCTTCCGATTTGGTTATCATTGCCGCCAGGCCAGCTATGGGGAAAACTGCGTTCGCATTGTCTATGCTCAGAAACGTGGCCATTGATCACAACAAGCCGGTGGCTTTGTTCAGCCTTGAAATGTCATCGCTCCAACTCGTTATCAGGTTGATTTCCGGAGAAACGGAAATCCCTGGAACCAATTTGAGAAATGGAAACCTGCGACCACATGAATGGGAACAACTCGATGCCAAAGTGAAACCACTGGAACAAGCTCCTGTTTACGTTGATGATACACCGGCTATTTCGGTTTTTGAACTGCGTGCCAAAGCCCGGCGACTCGTAAAAACCCATGATATCAAATTGATCCTCGTTGATTACCTGCAATTGATGACCGCTAATGTTGATACCAGGGGGAACAGGCAGGAAGAAGTATCCATCATTTCACGAAACCTGAAAGCCATTGCTAAAGAACTGAATGTTCCCATCATCGCGTTGTCTCAGCTTAACCGTTCTGTAGAAACACGCGGTGGAGATAAGCGGCCCCAACTTTCTGACCTCCGTGAATCCGGAGCCATTGAGCAGGATGCCGATATGGTGTTGTTCCTTCACCGGCCCGAATATTATGATATCCTTGAAGACAATGAAGGGAATTCACTCAAAGGAATGGCCGAAGTGATATTGGCTAAGCATCGTAATGGGGCAACAGGAAGCATATACCTCGAATTTGTGTCTGAATTTGCTAAGTTCAAAGAAAAACAGTCCATGTTAGATCCAAGCGGAATGACTCTGTCATCCAAGATGAACGAGGAACAGGGCGGCGAAATGCCTGAAAACGATGCTTTCGAGAATATCAAGGAGGAAGATGAAAATCCCATCAGTTTTTAAAACGTAAAACAATTTACCTGATGTCACGTTAATTGTAATATGAAGCAATTGAAACACATACTGTTCATTGGTGCCATTTTCTTAAGTTCTGTTTCCCATGGCGCTTACATTTTAATTTCCATGGATGAAGACCAGGCCAATCACCTGAAAGCTTACGGTATCACGTATTGGAGCCTGCAAAATGATGTTGATTCATGGTGGCTTTTGAATTATCAGGGAGGAAGTTTCCTGATCCCATATCATAAAGAGATTGAAACCGAATGTGTTGTCCGGGGGGTGAGTTATAAAATCATTGCCGATGCTCAAAAAAATCAAATATTTGCAAAAATTGCCCAGGCAGACGTCAACATGGAAACCATCAAACTTGAAAAAGCGCCTAAAATAGCGGTGTATTCTCCACCCGGAAAGCAACCATGGGATGACGCGGTTACCCTTGCCCTGACGTATGCAGAGATTCCTTACGATGTGATTTACGATACCGAAATCATTGAAGGCAAACTCAATGAGTATGACTGGTTGCACCTGCACCATGAAGATTTTACAGGTCAATACGGCAAGTTTTATGGCGCTTACCAACACATGCAATGGTATCAGGCCCAAAAACGGGAGTCTGAAGCCGAGGCAGCGGCTCTTGGTTTCGAAAAGGTAAGCCAGTTAAAACTCTTTGTTGCCAAAACCATAAAATCCTACGTATCCCGAGGCGGGTTTTTGTTTGCCATGTGTTCTGCAACCGATACCTATGATATTGCCCTTGCTGCTGATGGTGTTGATATCTGTGGCCCCATGTTTGACGGGGACCCTGCTGACCCGGATGCCCAATCCAAATTGAATTATGACAACTGCTTGGCCTTTAGGGATTTTAAACTTATTATGAATCCTTACGAATACGAATTCTCCAACATTGATGTGACACAAACAAGGAAAGTAGCAGAAGAGGAAGATTATTTTTCTTTGTTTGAGTTTTCTGCAAAGTGGGACCCTGTCCCAACCATGCTGTGTCAGAATCATACTTACCTTGTAAAAGGACTTATGGGACAAACCACAGCTTTCAATGCCGACCTGGTTAAACCGGATGTCCTGATCATGGGAGAAAATAAATCTGACAATGAAGTGCGCTATATTCACGGTGAATTTGGAAAAGGCACGTGGACTTTCCTTGGTGGCCATGACCCTGAAGATTACAGGCATTTTGTTGGCGATGAACCTACCGAGCTGGAATTGCATCCCAACTCCCCCGGTTACAGGTTGATTCTCAACAACATTTTGTTCCCCGCTGCCAAAAAGAAAAAGCTGAAAACCTGATTGGTTAACTGTTTCGTAACTAATCAGTCATAAAGGTTTTTGTAACTATCGGTTAAAATCGGTTGCTGTTAAAATCAGTTACTTATGAAAAAGAATAATCATTACGAGAAGTTGGTGTTTTATCAAAACAATGGAAATCACGATTTAATAGTAACCGTTCGTAACCGTTCTTAACTGTTATTAACCATTTTTTATGACACCCGAAGATGCTTTCTATTTTGCTATGGCTAAAGTCAAAGATTTAGAAACCGATGGCATAGATATTACCATTACCCCGTCAAAAAGCAAAGACGATCAGGATTTAATCAATAAATACTGTATATCTGACAAAATACCGCCTGAATTGTGGCATAACATATGTTTTAAATTTACAGATAAAGCACAGATCAACAAAATTCGCAAACATGCCAATTATTTAGCCATGTGTGGAATCAGTTTTGATATCGGTGGCACTACCGGCATACGGGATTGGGAGTTTGATTAGTCATTTAGTTACATCGAAGGCGAAAACAAACGGGAATGGAGCAAGGCTGGTAAAAGGGTTGAAGACATGATAAAAAAACTTAGCAGGAGTAAAAATAAATAAGCTTTGCCGGTACATCAATATTTCCCTGCTATTGCGGTGTGGCTTTAAACACGATAAAGGTTCTGAAAAACCAATAAAACTTCTCCCCCCGCTACTCTATTTCCCAGTCATACCCGTCCTTACGGTCACGTACAACAATGCCACTGGCTTTTAGTTCATCCCGGATTTTATCTGCGGTGGCAAAATCCTTGTTCTTTTTGCTTTGCAGGCGGATGTCCAGAAGTAAATCCACAACGGGTTTCAGTTTATCCTGGGTTTTGTTTTGTTCTTTTTCTTCAAAATCAAGACCGAGAATGTCGGCGGCATAGGTTTCGAAGGTCTCTTTCAATGCCGTTTTGCCGGTGCCGGATATCTGTTCGTTTCCGTTTTGAATGTTCCCTATCAGGTTGGCCGCATCAAACAAATGAGCTATCATAATGGGGGTGTTCAGGTCATCAGCCAGGGCTTCTTCACATTTATCCCTGATTGCCGTCACATCCATGCTGTTTTTTTCAGAAACCGGTAATTTATCTATTGCATAGTATGCTCTTGTTAACCGTTTCAATCCTTTGGCAGCAGCTTGCAATGCTTCGTTTGAAAAATCCAGGGTGCCACGGTAATGTGCCTGTAAAATAAAAAACCGTATGGTCATTGGTTCGTATGCCTGTTCAAGCACTTTATGCGTGCCTGTAAAAAGCTCATCCAGCGTAATAAAATTGCCCAGTGATTTGCCCATTTTCTGCCCGTTGATGGTAATCATATTATTATGTATCCAGTACCTGACAGATTCTTTTCCCTGCGCCGCTGTTGACTGTGCAATTTCACATTCATGATGGGGAAACAACAGGTCCATGCCACCGCCATGAATATCAAATTCATCCCCCAGGTATTTGTTGCTCATAACGGAACATTCGAGGTGCCAACCGGGAAAGCCTACGCTCCAGGGCGATTTCCATCGCATGATGTGTTGAGGCGAGGCTTTTTTCCACAACGCAAAATC
>JAQIDD010000351.1 GCA_027858215.1 Candidatus Delongbacteria bacterium
TGCGACAGCTGTTGGTTATTGTCCACAGATTAACACAGATGTTCACGGATTGGTACTGATGTGTGACCTTAAGACACTATTTTACCATTCTTTTATACTCAAGGCTTTCAGCACCAAAATTAATAAGCAATCCAATTTTCTTTTTTGTAACAGTCAAGTAATTTAGTAATTGTGACTGGTGTTCTCCTGTAAATTCAGACAAAGCTTTTAACTCCACGATAATATTCTCATAACATATGAAATCAGCCACATATTCCTTTTTTAGTTTAGTGCCCTTGTAATAAATTTTAAGCCTTTTTTCTCTATCGTGAGGAATGTTTCGTTTGTTTAGTTCAATTTCCATCGCTTCCTGGTAGACAGCTTCCAAAAAGCCTGATCCGAGTTCATTATGTACCTCCATTGCTGCGCCAATAATATTGAATGTCTCTTTCTTATTGAAGAATGGTTTTACCATATCCATTGGTTCATTTTTCAGACTTTAATTTTACAATCGAAATTCATCAGTGCAAATTTGTGTATTCCCTTCGCGTCTCCATCTGTGTTCAGATGTGCAAATCTGTGAACCACACAAAAACACAGCTTCGCCACTGCAAGTCACATGCCAACGTGCTTACAACCAGAAATTCAGGAATTTGCAGCGGTGCGTCTATGACACTTGCAATTCCCTTTTCGGAGCGATTTTTTCCACCTGCGAGGCAGGCAGGTTTATCACAAAACTGGTATTGATGGCACTCAATTCCATTACCAGCCTGTATCGCCCTTTTATTTCTGTTAACCAGCCTGTAAGGCCTCTAAAATTTCCTCTTTTAACCCGGACATAATCGCCGGGTGTATATTGATCTGCTTTGCATGCACGGATATTTTTACCATTCCATTCGCGGGCAATGATTTTCAAGTTTCTTATTTCTTCGTCGTGTACAATGCCTGGTTTTCCAAATTCTTTCAAAACACCTGTTACCAGTGGTATTTTGTAAATATTTCTTAATTCACATACATTGGTTTTAATGAATACCATGCTATTCAGCAAAGGCAATTCAAGCTTCTTTTTGCGATCACTCCATTGCCTTACGGTAGAATACAAAGGCAAAAAGGTTTCAATACCCTGATTTACCAGGGAGGCATACAGTTTTTTTTCACACCTGTGCCTGGTGTAAACTACCACCCAGTGTTTTTTTAAATGCTTACCTTTCATGGTATTATCAGGGCAACTTTTCATTGCAATTACACCTTTACATGTGTCTTATAACGCTTTATTAACCGTTCAAAAGTAAACAAATTATGGCAGGAAATGCAAAAAATACGCTTCAACTTAACTCTATTTTAGGCTGAACATGACACTAGTGATTAAAAAAAGATAATCTGCTTGTCCACGCATCCCGCCGGCGCCGTCTGCCTACTGTCAGGCAGGGATATCCTGCTGCCCAAAACATACCACAGGCATCCCCTTTAATGTTGCTCGCTATGCGATAAGGTCTTGTAAATTATCAGGTTTCTGTGTTTATTTCGCCGGCGTCATACAATCTTTTAAATTGTTTAAGCAATTTCAGCCATGTGCCGGTTTCGACATCAATGCCCCAGGAGCCGGGAAAGATTTTTTCCATGCGGACAAGGGTGAGAAATGCTTTGCGTAAAAAGTAAATATCGGCCTCCCTTAAATCACAGGGACGGCTGAGTGTGCGGTTCAAATCACGCATCCACCCGGAAAAAGCTTCACACCTTGCTTCATCGTCCCCGCGATGTTCGGTTATAGATTGAATCAAGTGATCGTAATTTTCCACCATGTTTGAATCATGCAACTGCTGAATAAAATCACGGAATTTTTGGGTGTAATTGAACCGATGTCCATCAGCGTCAATAATATAGTCTGCTTCCTTGATGTTTATTAAAAAATCAATGTAACTCAGAAGTTTCTCAGGCTGCTTGATAACAGGCTTATTAATATTTGTTTTATTCTTTTCCACAATCTATATCAGGGTATTTTTGATTACAACAAAAGAATGGTGAAAAAGTTTGTCAAAGGAGGGATAATCTTTTGGTATTTTCAATATTCAAAAGGGTGTGGGAGGGGTTGAATGGATTAGAATTTGGATTAACAATTGAATTTAGGTTGAAACAATAATGTGATTATTCCGGTAATTAAAAACAGTCCAAGTGGCATATAAAAACCCAGGAAGGGAATAAACAGCAAGGGAATGATCAGGTTACCGAACAATCCCCCAAAAAGGTCGTTTACATAGAGTGAGAGGTCAGAGCCGGAGATTGAGCGTCCGGAGGCTGCTGAATTCAGTACAAAGCTTGTTCCTGTGTAAGATCCGGCAAGAAACATTCCGATGAAGGCAATGATACGTATCCTGAATAAAAACAGGGCAATCAGCAGTGCAATAACAATGAGCAATATGATAAACGGGCCGGATTTATTCAATACCCGGGGATTTATCATGAGGCCGGCAACCAATCCTACCATAAACAGAGCTACCAATATCCCGATCATCAGATATATATTACCAAAATGCAATTGGTACAGGTAAATAAACATCATCTGGGCGGAAATGCCTGCAAATCCTGCATGAAAGACAATGCCTCCAAAAGGTTTCCGCCTTATGTACAGATAAAATAATAACCCTGTCACTGCTACGGTAATGACCTGCCACATCAGTAGATTATCATATATCTTTTCGGCTGTGTGCATAACAGAAGAGGCTGTGTTGACAGAATAATTCTCCATCATGGATAATAAGCCGGCAAGGTATATTACCGGTTGATTGAAAGACATGCGTTCATCGTAATTTTTCATGTCATACACACCGATTTGTTTTGCGTTGCTCATTCGGATGCCCACATTGGATTGATTAAAATATAGCGGTTTTACTCCCCGCTGGTACAAGGCTTTTTCCATGTTGCCAAAGGAAGTGATCAACTTATTTTCAGAACCAAGCAACACCGTATAATTATCAAGGGCAAAAATGCTTGCAGAATCGAATACGCTGTTCAAGCAATTATATACGCTGCCTTTCAGTGCACGACTGATTTGCCCGGCATAGGCTGATTCACTGCTGAATAAAAGACTAAGCACGCCATTAGGCTTTAAGCCTTGTTTCATGATTCTCAGATTCACAGGGAAATACAACAATGCATTTTCCATCATCGATGGTTTTTGCTCACTGAAATAAATGAGATCATATGTGCCGGGATGGTCAAGAAGGTGATTTTGAATGGATGTATGCACAATGTTGATTTGCTTTTGTTGCAAGGTTTTTTTTACATGATCAGGGAATCCTTTGCGTAACTCCTGGAAATATATGGGATCACTGATTAAAAGTGTGGCATCATAGTTTTTGCTGAAACTCAGGGCTTCCAGTAAGGGCAGCATGTAATCACCCGCAATCAGTAGTTTGGGGGTGGTGTTTTTAATCTGAGATAATGCAGGGTAAAAAGCTTCTTCAGGGGCCGCCGGCGGTTTTGTCACGTTTGCGGGTGATCCCTGGAACAATTGAAGTTGTGCTCCGTTTTGTCTTGATTTCAAAACATCCATTTGTCCCGAGGGGGTCTGAATTGTAGTTGCGTAGCGATACGATGGAAATAGGTTTTCCCAGGTGTGTTTTTGTATCAATGGATAAAGTACCAGTAACCCCGGCAGGAGCAGGGTCAGAATGATGTGCCTGAGGCTTGCTTCATAAAGCAGCAGAATGAAAAACAGAATAAGAAGCACAGCAGCCATCAGATAAAAATCTGAAAATACATATACCACTAAAGTAGAGGCTACGCCGGCCAGGAAAAATGCAAAGGCTTCAAATTTATAAAGTTGCAGCACTGGCTGTAAGCCTTTTTTAAATGCAACAAATTGTGAAAACAACCACCCGTTGTAAAAACTGGGAACAAAAATACACAATGCTGTCAGAGTGATGCCTGTAACAAGTAATTCTGTGGTTTTTATCGATAGAAGAAGCGGTCTGATAAAATGCAATCCATAATAGAAAATCATGATGATTACCCCATAAACATAGATGGCTGCCCCAAAATTTTTATGTGAAACATTGTGATTTTTTCCAAGAAATACGCCAAGCCCGTTCCCTGCAAGCCAGAAAAACAGGAAAATACTGATCACATATTCTGATTCTTCAAAAAGCAGTAGCGTTTGTCTCATGAAGATTACCTGTGTCAGCAACGCAATGAAGCTGATCAGGAAAAAAAGGACATTCAGATGCCTCTTTTTGGTAATCTTATTCATTTCCATATTCCGTTGATTGGTTTGCCGCAAAATTCACAGGATCCGTCTGCAGTGACATGAAATGATTCAATCAGGTAACCGCTTCGGTCAATGATTTTTTTATCACAATGCGGACAGAATGTGTCTTCTGCATCTGTGTTGCGTACATTGCCGAGGTAGACATGTTTTAATCCAGCTTCCTGTGCTGTTTTCCGTGCAAGTTGCAATGTAGAAACCGGGGTGGCAGGTTTAGATTTCATCTGAAAGTGTGGGAAGAACCTCAAAAAATGTACAGGGATAGTGGTGTCTGTATTATCAATGACCCAGATGGCAAAATTTTTGAAATCTGCTTTGGTGTCATTTTCTCCGGGGACCACGAGGTAGCTGATTTCCAACCACATGCCTTCTTCGTGCATAACTTTGATGGCATCCAGTACCGGATCAAGTTCGCCGGTATTGAATTTTCTGTAAAAGGCATTGTCCATGCCTTTGATGTCCACGGTGGCTGCATCCATGTACTGCGCAAGTTCCCGCATTGGTTCTTCATTGATATAACCTGCTGTCACCATGGTGTTTTTGATGCCGTTTTTTTGTGCGATTTTGGCTGTTTCCAGCATGTATTCGTAAAACACCACCGGGTCGTTGTAAGTGTAGGAAATAATGCTGGCGCCGTATTTTTTTGCAAGCTGTACCAGGTTTTCGGGAGGCACTACCGTGATATTTTCCATCTCAAATGGCGATAACTGGCTGATTTTCCAGTTCTGGCAGTTCCGGCATCTCAGATTACAACCAGCTGTTGCAATGGAAAGGGTCTTTTCTTTGGGATGAAAATGGAAAAAGGGCTTTTTTTCTATGGGATCAACGTGCATGGTGATGGGACGTGCATATACCAGTGATCGTAGCTTGCCTTCAACGTTGGCACGTACCCTGCAGTTCCCAACTTCCCCTTCTTCCAGGAAACATTTGTGCGGACACAGGCGGCACACCACTTCACCGGTGTTTCCCATTTTGTCATAATACAGGGCTTCATGCATTGATAAATTTTGTTCTTCAACTTTTTTGCGTGTGATGTCTTTTTCAGGAGCAGGACAAACGGATGCCTCCATTTTTTTGCTTTTACAGGGAGGTTCCTTGTTGATGCTTTGTTTGTTGTCGTTTGTATTCTCAGGCAATAGCAATATACCTGTTATTAGACCAATGAGGAATATAGTTCCAGCTGTTAAATATACATATTTATTTTTCATCATCATCTAAAATTTTGTTTTCAGAAAACACCAGTGCCTGGTATGTAAAAAGGTCGGCATCTTTCCATCCGTTGGCACCAATACCGGCCTTATACTGTGAACAATGGCTTATAAATTCTTCTTTTGTCCAGTCCCTGCCTTCTGCTACTTGTGGAAGGTATGTGCCGCCGTACCTGCCTTTTTTGATGTAAATCCCGTGTTTCCCAA
>JAQIDD010000144.1 GCA_027858215.1 Candidatus Delongbacteria bacterium
ACTCCGGCGGCGTAAATTTTACCGTCAATTTTACGGACTGGGGCGGTGGCATGACCAGTTACAGCGGCATGGCCTACAGCAACCAGACAGACCTTGACAATGCTGTTGACACAAATTACTCTGCTTATGCCAATCCAGCCGGCGGGGCCAATGGCTCTGAAAATTACGGGGTATTTTTCCCCTCTTACTCAGGGGGAGATTCTGTATTTTTTGATGATCCTATAAACCTTGAACATGCTTTTTTTACCAACCATGTTTGGACATACCACTA
This sequence comes from Candidatus Delongbacteria bacterium, assembly GCA_027858215.1. Taxonomy (GTDB): domain Bacteria; phylum Bacteroidota; class Bacteroidia; order Bacteroidales; family ML635J-15; genus JAQIBY01. The sequence goes on from JAQIDD010000144.1 coordinate 272, forward strand.
CATCAATGGCAGCGATGGCTCCGGAACAGGTGAATTTCAACAAGGCGACTACATGGTTTTAAACGTCATTGCTTACAATGAAAGCAATCAAATCACAGGCAATGTGGAAATTGACCTGGCCGTTTTTACGGGAGGCAATTCCTCCATCATGGACAACTGGATACAGGTTGATCTATCCTCCCTGGATAGTGTAAAATACCTGAAATTTGAAATCAGCTCCTCCGACTACATGGCTCCTACTTATTTTTGTATTGATGATTTGACTTACGCAAACCTGACAGGTAAGCCGGAGGCCGAAAAAGAGCAGGTAAATGTATATCCTGTACCTTTCAATGATAAAATCCATATTGACGGGGCAAGCAATGCACACTTTAAACTGTATGATGCATGCGGAAAATTAATCCGCAGCGGCAAACTAAACACTGAACACGAAAATCTTTCTGCAGGAAATTTGCCGGCAGGGATGTACTTTATCAATATTGATACTAAAGAAAAACGCATTGTCAGGAAAATTTTCAAATAGTTGTTTCAGGGGGCTTTTTAATTTACAGATATGAAAAATAACAAAACACTACTTATTATATTTGCTTATAGCTTTATCGTAACACAAATTTCGGCACAGAACATAAGCATTCCGGCTGATGATCCCCAAATTAAATCCTGGGCCACACATTGTACTGTACATCGAGGACCTACGGACATCAGTAACCCGGATTCTCCGGATGCAGATTATGGCACTGAAGACAATGCTATTGGGGCAACCAATGGGCAACTGGTCAGCTTTGGGGATAAAGGATACGCCATACTGGAATTTGCCGATGGCATCTCTGACGGGACAGGAATTGATATTGCCGTATATTCCAATGCTTTTTTCTCACCTGCAAATCAGGACAGCCTCGTGTTTTCCGAGCTTGCCTTTGTTGAAGTCAGCTCCGACGGGGAAAATTTTACCAGATTTCCGGCCATCTCAAACGTGCCTGCAAATGAACAAATAGGTTCATACGAAACATTAAACATCAATCATGTGTATAACCTTGCCGGAGCCCAACCCATCAACACAGGCTGTGGTTTTGATTTAAGCGAACTCGGAGATTCTGCAGGCATTGATATTTCCAACATCACCCATGTAAAAATCATTGATGCCTGTGGCAACATTGATGAAGAGTATGCCAGTTATGATGCCGAAGGAAACATTATAAACGACCCCTGGCCCACTGCATTTAGCTCCGGCGGGTTTGACCTTGATGCTGTGGCCGTGCTCAATACCAGTACCAATGTCACTAAACACCAAAATAATGATTTGCTTTTTTATCCCAACCCGGTTAAAAATTACATGCATGTCAAAGGCATCCCTGATAATGCAAAATACACAATTTATGATGCCAATGCCTGTGTTGTGACACAAAGCCACCTCACAAACAACAAAATCAATGTGTCACACCTGGCGCCGGGATTATACATCATACACATTAAAACCGGAGATACGGTGTTAACATCAAAATTCATAAAATGATAAAACGGGCATTTCCATATTTCTTGTTTTTGCTGTCCTGTCCCGGGATAATGGCTCAGGAAAAATTCAGCGATACGGTTGAATTAAAGCCTATTACCATCCGTGCCGAATCAGAGCTGAAAAATATGGGCATGCTTACCCACAAACTAGACACACTTCAATTAGAAAATACATCAAAAACTGACCTGTCTGAAATGCTACGTGACAATACAGCCGTATTCATAAAACAAACTGTTCAGGGCAGCTCAGCCGGGTTGTCATTGCGCGGTACCAACAGCACACATACAAGGGTCGTGTGGAACAAAATACCATTGAATTCCCCCATGCACGGCAGCACAGACATATCCAAACTGCCGTTTTCTTTTACAGATGAAGTTTCAATTCTGTATTCCGCTGCTTCAATATTCCACAGCGATGGCGCACTGGGAGGAAGTTTGTATTTGCAAAACAAACCTGAATGGAATAAAGGTATCAGGATACAATATATTGGTTCAGCAGGCAGTTTTCGCTCACATAGCAATTTCCTGAAACTCAACCTTTCAAATCAACAAATATGCAGCTCCACACGCTTGTATCATGCCGGAGCCAAGAACAATTTTACCTATCAAAATAACAGTATCATTGATGGCGGAGAAACACAAAGGGAAAATGCGGATTTCAAAAACACCGGTATAATGCAATCACTGTCCTGGCGGCCGGCAGATAAACATTTCATTAAGATGCATGCCTGGGCACAAACTGGCGAACGGGGAGTTCCCGGCCTGATCACCAATGAAAGCGGAACCCAGAATCACATCAGCCGGCAACAAGACAAATCACTGCGTGGGATAATAAACTATACACGGCAAAGCAACACATTAAAACTGGAAGCATGGTCAGCTTTTAACTTGCAAACCAACCATTTTACCACAAAAAATTACATCAGCGGACTGGGACAATACCGCAGCATCGATTCCCGCTCGGCTTTTGTTTCTTTTTACCAGGGCATCAGTTCCCGCTTCAATATCAATGATAAACACAGGCTTGAAACAAGCATAAGGCATCATCTTAACAAAGCCACGGCAGAAGAGACCATGATGGAAGATACATATGAAGCTCAGCGCAGGGATATTTTCATCAGTGCAGAATATGAGCATAGCTTTAATCCAAACACATGGCTGGTGCTGTTATTAAAAGAAGACATAATTGATAATCAGGCCTACACTCCCAATGTCGCCACCACTTTTTCCAAAAAAATCAAGGAAGGATTGAACCTGATGCTTGGTGTTTCCAAAAACACACATCATCCGTCCCTCAATGATTTGTATTTCATTCCGGGTGGAAACCCTGATCTAAAGCCCGAAAGCGCTGTAACAACCGATGCAGGCGTTGAATTTTCCTTTGCCAATGGCATACGATTAGACAATACCTTCAATATGTATTACAGGCAAATCAGCGATTACATCCTCTGGCGTCCCGGTCCCCAGGGATATTGGCAGGCTGAAAATATCCCCGGCGTGGAATCAGCAGGGCTGGAATACAACTTCAATGTCAGGAAAAAAATCCGGCAATTTACCATAGCAGCTCATCTGTCATACGCACTCAACCGGTCTGTTAACAAAACATCCGGGGAATACACACTTTTTGACAAAGGGGGACAATTGCCCTACATCCCAATCCACACAACCAACATCAGCCCAATTGTACTATGGCGAAGCTGGCAGCTTAAATACCAGTGGAATTTTTACAGTGAACGGTTTACCACCAGCAGCAATTCGCCCAATGTACTATATGCCATGTACCCGTATTTTATGAGCGACCTGCACTTCAGCAAATCTTTCGCTTTAAAAAACAGCAGCATCAACCTTACATTCAGCATATACAATTTATTTGATGAATCTTACCGTTCTGTCCTGTGGCAACCAATGCTCGGCATCAATTTCAGAGCCGGAGTTCAATTTCGATTCAGATGAAAAAAAGCAATAAACATATCGCGTTTATTTTAATGGCTCTGTTGGTATTTTCAACTGCCTGCATGGAAGATGATATGCAACCGGTCACAGCATTTGACACAAGCGGTGATGGGGTATTTATTGCCTGTGAGGGGAATTTTATGTACGGCAATGCCTCCCTCTCCTACTATGACAAATCAACCGGAAACCTGCACAATCAAATCTTCCTGAAGGCCAATGGGATTCCCCTTGGTGATGTAGCCCAGTCGCTGCTTATACATGATAGCAATCTCTGGATATCGCTAAACAACTCAGGTAAAATTTATGCCATTGACCCACAGACTTTCCGGCATAAGGGTATCATTAAAGAACTGGTTTCCCCCCGCTATATGCTTCCCATTTCTGATGATGAAATATGGGTATCTGACCTGTATGCAGGGGTTATTCATGTTATCAACACCAAATCATACAAAACCACCGGGGAAATATCTTTGAATACAGGCGGCCAGATTATTCACAATGCCGAACAAATGCTGCGGTACAACAATACGGTCATCACAAATTGCTGGTCATCTGACAATACCATTCTGTTCATAGATATCAACGAAAAAAAAGTCACAGACAGCATAAAAGTCCGGTATCAACCCAAAAAGATAAGGCTTGACAAAGAAGGAAAAATGTGGGTATTATCGGATGGACAATACAACAGCGATGGGGAGAAACCAGCACTGCAACGCATAAATCCGGAAGACAAAACGGTGGAAACAAGCATTGTCTTTAAATCAGGGGATATGCCTGCCAATATCCGGTTAAACAGCGAAGGAGACAGCTTGTACATCATCAACAATGACATTTACAAAATGGGCATTGAAGACCAACAGACGGGTGCTCCCATCATTGAAGGAACCAACCATAACTATTACAACCTGACCGAAATTCCGTCCGACGGATTTCTGTATGTTACAGACGCCAAAAATTACCTTGACCCGGGCATGCTTTATATCTTCAACCAGAATTACAGCGCAATCGACAGCCTGGAAACCGGGATAATACCGTCATATATTGAACATTAGTCTGGAATAAACATCAATAATATTTGTTCCAAAACCGTTCTTCAGTTATTCTGTCTTTTATGTAACGCCTAAACTTTTTCTTATCAGTTAAATGTTCTTTTACTACAGGAGAATTAATCAATTTAAATTTATCACAATCATCAATAATCTCTTTTATTCCTTCAACTTTAGCAGGTGTTTTTTCACCAGAAAATATTTCTGATGTAATAATATCAAAAGACGTTTCAAAAG
>JAQIDD010000163.1 GCA_027858215.1 Candidatus Delongbacteria bacterium
TGGACATTGTTCTGAAAAAGCGCCCCGCCTGTCTGCGGGAAGGTAAATGGATAACCTGGCAGGTAGTTTGTTTAATTAATTTATAATCAGTTTTTCAGACTTAGTGACTTTTTCATTTCCCACAAGATTATTATGAGGCCGATTATAAAATTTGTTTCACCTATTCGTTCTTCAAAATAATTACCTTGTAAGCTCCCCTGAAATCCTTTCACTTAAACTTGTGCCAATAAATTAATTACAAATACACTTTTAGTCGGGTTATCACGAATAAACAATTGGGGGCTTACCAACCGAAGAATGAAGAACATACATTAAATCTCTGCAAATTAATATTACTGACTCAATAACAAATCAAACACTCACCAAGCACAAGCTTTTTTACTCTATATCTTACACTTACACAATTCAATCAATGCAAAAACTACTATTATAATATAACACCCCCATTTTTTTGCAAATTTTTTGCAAATAAAAAATGCAGAGATTTTTAAAAACCTCTGCATCCTTTGCTATTCCTTGTAGCGAGGGAGGGATTCGAACCCTCCACCTCATGATTATGAATCATGCGCTCTAACCAACTGAGCTACCTCGCCTCGCCTTTTACAAATGAGCTGCAAATATAGTTATCCATTTTTTTATTGCAAAATTCTTGGTTGATTATTTTATTTTCCCTATTTTGCTACAAAAAATAAACCATATTGAGCATGAAAAAAAACATCAAATATGAGTTGGAATACACGTTAAACACAACTCCCAAAGTTTTATATACCCGCCTGGCTACTGCAAGTGGATTATCCGAATGGTTTGCTGATGATGTCAAAATTCAGGATGATAACATTTTTACATTCATTTGGAAAGGCAGCGAGCAACAGGCAAAATTGCTTGAACGTAAAAAAAACGAATGTGTAAAATTTAAATGGCTTGATGATGAAGACAATGATAATTATTTTGAATTCAGACTATCCCACGAAGAATTGACAGGAGATCTGGCACTCATCATCACTGATTTTGCTGATGATGCTGAAGAAAAAGAAGGCAACACTGAACTGTGGGATGCCCAAATTCAGGATTTAAGACGCATTCTGGGCTTGTAATATTTACTTATGCTCAACACAATAAACTTGCCTAAAAAAACATTATTTTTGCAGTTAATAAATATAAATTATCTTGACTAAACTGCAAAAATACATCACTAAGTCCTTTATCGGACCCCTGATAATAACCTTTTTACTATCCACCTTTATGCTTCTGATGCAATTTTTATGGAAGTATATTGACGATCTGGTGGGAAAAGACCTTGAATGGCATGTCATTGCAGAATTATTGCTGTATGCCTCTGCAACGCTGGTTCCAATGGCACTGCCTTTAGCAATACTGCTTTCTTCACTCATGTTATTCGGGAACATGGGTGAAAATTATGAATTGTTTGCTTTAAAATCCAGTGGAATATCCCTGTATCGAATTATGAAACCGCTGATTATCCTGATATTTATCATTAGCATCGGTGCTTTCTATTTTTCAAACAACATACTACCCATTACCAACTTAAAGATGCGGACATTGTTGTACGATGTAAGAAATCAAAGACCGGAGATCAGCCTCCAGGAAGGGATATTTACAGATGCCATTGACAATTTCAGCATCAAAGTGAGAGAAAAAGATAAGAAAGACAATACCTTGCAAGATATATTGATTTATGACCACAGGGGTAAGCATTCAAATGCCAGTGTCATTACAGCAGATCACGGCACCCTTAAAGTCACATCTGACAAATCATACATCATTCTGACCTTGTATGATGGATATTATTATGATGACATTTCAGATCACAGAAGAGGCAGGCGTTCAACCAGTTTTCCCTACCAAACCACAAACTTCAAGAAGAAAACCATTTACCTTGAAACTGAAGGTTTTGGCTTAAACCGTAGCGACGAAGATCTGTTTAAGGATAATTTCGAGATGCTCTCCCTTGGCCAGTTAGACAACGCTATGGATTCATTGGGTTACGATCTGATCCGACGAAAACAAGTTGTCGGAACCAACATCATGAAATACTCACTTTTCAGAGGACTGAGGGCTCATGATCCGAACAGAAACGTTGTCCATCACGAAACATCACACATTATCCTGAAAGGAACACGCGTATTGGACAGTGTCAAAAACATATCTATTGACAGTGCAGCCAAATCTAAAAATAATGTGCACGATTCAGATACCAAAAATCATCAAACTACCGAGGTAGAAAAAGAACAAGATGAAATGCTTAAAAAGCCCAAAAGCAAAGCCAAAAAAGACCAGGCTAAAGTGGATGAAATGAAAAATCTAGATGTTAGCTTTCCTTATGCTGAAATTGACACAATTGATAAATCCACCATTGAAATCATCAATGTTGACAGCCTGTATAATCAACTGTCAACCATTGAACGCAACCGTATGGTTAATTTCGCACAAAATCATGCAAGATCCACACAGACTTACATTTACTATGCCGCAAAAGAAATAGAGGGAAGCCGCAGATGGATAACCCGCCACGAAATTGAATGGCACAAAAAATTCGTATTGTCGGTTTCCTGCCTTGTTTTATTCTTTATCGGCGCTCCACTGGGAGCTATTATTCGTAAAGGCGGTTTTGGCATGCCGGTAGTTATTTCAGTCCTGCTTTTTATCATCTACTTTATTATTTCCATGTTCAGTGAAAAAATGGTTCGCGAAACCATACTTCCCCCTGAAATTGGCATGTGGCTATCAACATTTATCCTGCTCCCGGTTGGTTTTATACTTACCATTAAAGCTGCCAACGATTCGATGAATGTCAGGCCTGAAACCTACGACCTGATTATTCAAAAGCTACGTGCATTATTCAAACGAAAACGTCGCAAACATAAAAAAAATGCCTAAGTTTTCTTATCTTGCAACAATTTTGAAGGTGAATTACAATGAATATTTTGTTTCTTGCAAATAAAGTTCCCTGGCCACTGAAAGACGGTGGTGCTATTGGCACATTTAACCTTGCCTATGGCCTTCATCTCAACGGATGTGATGTTTCCATCCTTTCCATGAACACATCCAAACACCCTGTGGGTGCTGAAGATATCCCGACAGATATACGTGAAAAACTGAAGATAGACGCGGTAAATATCAACACCGACATCCGTTTTTCCTCCCTGATAAAAAACCTTATTTTTTCACGTAAACCCTATATAGCAGAACGTTTTAAGAGTGATAAATTCAGAGAGAAACTCAAACACTACCTTCAAACAAAAAAAATTGATATCGTCATTCTTGAAATATTGTACATGGGAACCTATATTCCCGTGATCAGAGAATATTCCGATGCACACATCAATTTCCATGCTCCCAACATTGAACATGAAATCTGGCAACGCATTGCTAACCATGAAAAGAATCCCTTTAAAAAACTGTACTTTAAGCTTTTGTCCAGGCGAATCAGCCGTATGGAGTTCGACTTGATAAACACATACGATTCCCTCGTACCTGTTTCTGAAACCAATGCAGCCACATACAGGCAAAAGGGAGTAAATGTCCCGGTTTTTGTAGCAAACATCGGGGTTTTCTTTGACAAGATAGACAGGTATATTGAAAATCATAATAACGCCAATGAAGCCCTATCTCTTGCCCACATTGGGGCACTCGACTGGATACCAAATCTTGAAGGCTTGGTGTGGTTTTTAACAAGGGTTTGGCCTGATGTGCATAAAAAATGTCCGGACATTAAATTCTATATTGCAGGACGCAACGCCCCTGAAAAAATACTCGAAATCTGCAACAAGCCCGGTGTAGAATACCTTGGTGAAGTACCTGATGCCTACAAATTTATATTGTCAAAAAGCATTATGGTTGTGCCCCTGCTCAGTGGTAGTGGGATGCGCGTGAAAATCATCGAAAGCCTTGCCCTGAAGAGAGCCATCGTTAGCACATCAGTCGGAGTTGAAGGCATTAACCTGATCAACAATAAACACATCAGGATTGAAGATGATCCAAAAGCTTTTGCCAAAGCATGCGTGGAATTGTGTGATGATAAAAACAAGCGAATATCACTTGGAGAAGCAGGTAATCAAATGGTCCGGGAACATTATGATAACCTAAAAATCTGTAAATCATTAAAAACATTTTACCAGGATATATTGAAATGATACCCCTGCAAATCATATTGTTTGTCTCTGTGTTTGGAATTTTACATTCCTACCTTTTTTTTCCGTTATTGTTGAAATGGAAAACACAAGGGAAAAGCTTCGATGCTGAAACCTTCACCGAAAAAACAAACCTCCCATCCGTTTCAATTATCATTGCAGCATACAATGAGGAAGCAGTCATTGAAGAAAAAGTAAACAGCATTTTTCAAAACGATTACCCGTCAGATAAATTTGAAGTACTGATCGGATCTGATAATTCCACAGACAGCACAAATGAAATATGCCTTAGATTATCTGAAAAACACAACAACCTGCATTTCACTTCATTCAAACAACGCCAGGGAAAAATCCCAATCATAAACAAACTCGAAAAACAAGCCAAAAGTCCCATATTGATATTCACAGATGCCAATGTTATTTTTGATAACAACAGTATTTATGAGTTGATAAAATATTTTAAGAATGATGACATCGGATTGATTGATTCTCATATGATAAACACAGGACTGAAAAAAGAAGGCATCAGTTTTCAGGAAAAATCCTACATATCCAGAGAAGTGTACATCAAACACCGCGAAGGCTTATTGTGGGGCAGCATGATGGGCCCCTTTGGAGG
>JAQIDD010000178.1 GCA_027858215.1 Candidatus Delongbacteria bacterium
CTTTAATGTTACATTTAATAAGAGTGTAATCAGAAAAACTCAATATACACACATTAATATAATTCCATTCAGAATAAACCCGGAAACCGGAGAACCGGAAAAACTGGCACAATTTTCCATTAATATAAGGTATGAAAATATTCCAGTTTATAAATCGCAGCGGCAATATGCTGATAATTCTGTGCTAAAAAACGGAGAGTGGTACAAAATCAGAGTGGAAAGTTCAGGAATGTATGAATTGCCTTACAGTGTTATATCTTCCATGGGTTTTAATGATCCGGCACAGGTTGGTGTTTATGGGTATGGAGGCATGGTGCCTAAAAAGAATGCCGATCCCAGGTATGATGACCTTCCTCAACGGCCTGTTTACTTGCAGGATAACAATGGGAATGATGTTTTTGATTCAGGAGATGCATTGCTGGTATATCTTGAAGGTCCGAACACCCATGAATATGCAGGAGAAGGAGTGTATGAACATGACATACACAATTATTCAGACTATGCTTATTACTTTCTTTCTGATGCAGAAGGAGCTCTTTTTGTTGAAACGGTTTCTGAAAGTCTGAGCTCAAATAAAAATACCAATGCTTATGATTACTACGCTAGCCTTGAAAAAGACAGCGTTAATCTTATTAAATCCGGCCGCCGGTGGTTTTGGCGTCATTTTGATTATTACCCGTCATATACATTTAACATGAGTATTCCATCTGTGGATAACAGCGGATCAGCTGTGTTGTACACTTCGCTTGCTGCACGTTCACAACAAACCAGTCGGTTTAAGATAACCATTAACGGAAATTCCACTTATTCAGATTATGTAGATGCCATATCGGGATCATCTACAGATTATTATGCAAAAACAACAGAAGAACAAATTTCGTTTATATCCCAGAGCAGCAATGCCATCAAAATAGAATACCTGTTTCCAAATACAGGTACTGAAGGTTGGTTGGATTACCTGACTATCAATGCACGTGCCTGGCTTAGCTTACAGGGCAACAGCCTCAGATTTCGTGATTCCCACACTGTAGGCAGTGGTAATGTAACACAATATTCAATAAACGGGGTGAATAACAATTGTGTGGTTTTGGACATTACGGATCCTGTCAATGTTTATGAAATTGTCCCTGACCAGTTGGCCGGCGGGCAGATGAAATTCACGGCCGAAAGTGATGAATTGCATGAATACATTGTGTTTGATGTGAATGCATCTTACAGCATACCACAGATTGATGGCAGTGAAAAACTTGGTTATGTCAGCAATCAGAATTTGCACGGATATACAAATGTGGATTATGTCATTGTGACAAACAGTTTGTTTACAGAATATGCCAATCAGCTGGCTGAGTTTCATCAATCCCTGCACGGGTTGAGTAGCATCGTTATTGACCAGGAGAAAATTTTCAACGAGTTTTCATCGGGAACGCCTGATGTAGCCGCTATACGGGATTTTATGAAAATGCTGTATGATAAAGCCGGTTCCGAATCAGACATACCAAAATATTTGTTGCTCTTTGGCGACGGGAGTTATGACAATAAAAAAACCACAAGCCCCAATACCAATTATATACTTACGTATCAGTCAGCTCAAGGCCTAAATCCTACACGTTCCTTTGTCAGTGATGATTTTTTTGGTTTGCTTGATGATAATGAAGGTACAGTGACCGGAAGTGAAGGCCTTGATGTTGGGATTGGGCGATTGCCTGTAAAATCACAGGAAGAAGCTGAAGAGGTAGTTGAAAAAATATTCAATTATGTAAAGCCTGATAGTTTTGGCTCATGGCGGAATATCATTTGTTTTATAGGTGATGATGCTGAAGATACCGATGCTCACCAGAAGCAGGCCAACGAAATGGGAGATACCATAATGGAGCATTTTCCTGTATTCAATGCAAGAAAAATATTGCTCGATGCTTATGAACAGGTATCCACAGTGCAAGGATACAGATATCCGGCTGTTAATCAAGCCATCGATGAACGCGTGGATAATGGTGCATTGATTATGAATTATTCCGGACATGGAAATGAAAACTCACTTGCCCATGAAGCGGTTGTAACCATGAGCCAGATCAATTCCTGGAAAAACCTTAACAGGTTACCGCTATTTCTTACAGCAACCTGTGAGTTTAGCCGGTTTGATGATTATGAATTCACATCGGCAGGCGAACAAATTTTATTGAATTCTGAAGGCGGGGGCATCGGATTGTTAACCACTTCAAGAATGGTATATTCAGGTTCCAATTTTACCCTTAATCAGGAATTTTACCGACAGGTGTTTAAACGCGATGAAAACAACGAACTCTATGCCCTCGGTGAAAATATCATGCACACCAAGAACAATGCCGGGGATTCTAACAACAAACGGAATTTTGTTTTGCTTGGCGATCCTGCCCTTAAATTAGCCATTCCTCACTATGTTGTAAAAACAGACTCTGTTAATGGGATGGATGTTTCCGTTTTTGCTGATACGGCTGCTGCAGCAAGCCATATTTCGGTTTCCGGCCATGTTGAGGACAGAGCAGGCAACATTATGACCGATTATAATGGAATTTTATATCCCACTGTGTTTGATAAGGTGATGGAATATACTACCATGGGCAATGATGATTTTCCACCGTTTCCATACAAAGAACAAAAAAATATTTTATATGCAGGGAAATCCAGTATTGCGAATGGGTATTTTTCCTTTGAATTTATTGTGCCGGTGGACATTGCCTATTATTTTGATAACGGAAAGATCAGTTATTATGCTGAATCCGACAATTCTGATGCACACGGCTTTTTTGATCAATTGATCATTGGGGGCAGCAGTGACAATATGGCCAATGATGTATGGGGGCCTGATATGGAATTGTATATGAACAATACAGACTTTGTGGATGGTGGTATCACCGACGAAAGTCCGGATATGCTTGCTTTTGTTTATGATGAATCCGGAATCAACACGGTTGGAAATGGCATTGGCCATGACATTGTTGCTGTACTGGATAACAACACTGCTGATGCCATCATTTTAAATGACTACTACGAGGCTGACCTTGATTCGTATCAGTCAGGCTCTGTTACCTATCCTTTCCAGAATTTGGATGCCGGCATGCATAATCTGCATGTAAAAATGTGGGATGTGTTTAACAACAGTGCTGAGGCAGAAATTTCATTTATGGTGGCAAATTCTTCAGAATTGGTCATTGAGCAGCTTGGTAATTACCCCAATCCCTTTACAGATCAAACTTGTTTTACATTTACACACAATCATGCTGATGAACAACTTGATGTTGAGATTAAAATTTTTTCCATGAATGGAGGATTAATTAAAATTATTAATGAACAGATATTTACATCAGGTTACACCATTGATCCAATATGCTGGCAGGCTGGTGATAGCAATGGAAGAACTGTGGACCCGGGGGTGTATGTTTACCATGTGAAAGTGCGGGCAGCAAATGGTGATGTTGTAAATAAATTTAAAAAAATGGTGTTTGTGAAATAATTTTATTGTATTTTCGTTTATTGCTTATATT
>JAQIDD010000207.1 GCA_027858215.1 Candidatus Delongbacteria bacterium
GCATAATACAAGTTTAAATAAACATACGGCTGATAATGTGTTATTATGCCATATCCTGGAATACACAAAAACGCCTGATGTGTTGCTCCTGGAAGCCAAACGATTAACCCGCCCAAATGGACTTGTGATTACATCAACCAATTGCTATGGTACTGTCAGAAGTGCATGGGGATTGTTGATCAGCATCCGTGTTTTTCTGGCATGCACATTCAAATTGATTCCATATATCCGTTTTTATACCTTTAAAAAACTACGATATAAGCTTGAAAACAGCGGCATGGTAATCATTGCTGAAAAAAAAATAAAACACATGGGAAAAACCCGGTTATTCGCTGTTTTAAAAACCTGAAAGCTGTATGAATAATGCATTGAAATACAGTCAGATATTGATTTTTTTTACAATGGTTTTAATCCTGTTTCAACCATTGAAAGCACAAGAATCCCCCCGGCCTGACAGCATTGCAATTGATATACCTGCTGTAATCGTAGAAAACTCCAAAGTGCAGATTGGAATTGCTTTGTACAAGGACCAGCATTTGATGCATAAAAATGCGTCAACGCTTCCTGTAAACATTAACGGGGAGAGCTATGAATTACAATTTACTGATGGGCAATCTGGTTTCACAAAGACATTCAAAACAAAAGAGAATTTAAAAATCAGTTGTTGCGACCAGGTTGTTGAGCGTAGTGTAAAACCGGTTCCCTTGTGGATGAGTATCATCCCGCCACTGATTGCCATCTTATTTGCCCTTTTGTTCAAAGAAGTGTTTTCAGCGTTGATACTGGGAATATTTAGCGGAACGCTTATTATAAGTATACACCAGGGATTTGGATTTTTCAAAGGCGTATTTCAGGCTTTCCTGAGGTTGATTGACACCTATGTTATTTCTGCCCTGAACACCCCTGACCATATTGCCATCATTGTGTTTTCTATGTTGATCGGTGGTATGGTGGGGATAATCAGAAAAAACGGGGGGATGCGTGGTGTGGTTGAGGTGCTTTCACGAAAAGCAACATCCTCACGTTCCGGGCAGTTGATGACCTGGGTTATGGGATTTGCCGTGTTTTTTGATGATTACGCCAACACCCTGGTTGTGGGAAATACAATGCGCAACCTTATTGACAAACTGCGTATTTCACGCGAGAAACTGGCCTATATCGTTGATAGCACAGCGGCACCTGTTGCATCCATTGCTTTTATTACCACATGGATTGGAGCGGAACTGAGCTATATTAATAATGGCATTGAAACCATTGGTCTTGATACAAATCCATACGCTGTGTTTTTCGCATCCATAAAGTATTCTTTTTATCCGATCATGGCATTGATATTTGTGTTTTTTGTTATTATGACGCGCCGTGAATATGGCCCGATGTACAATGTTGAACTGAAATCCAGACAATCACCGGAAATTGAAGAAGGCTCCCAGGTGTATGAAAATCCCAAAAGTCCGGGATTTAACGCCCTGATTCCTGTTTTGGTCATTGTTTTTGGCACCCTTGCGGGTTTATTGTACAGTGGTTGGGATGCCTCTTTATGGAACAATCCGAATATGGGGTTCGGAACAAAACTATCACAAACCATCGGACAGGCTGATTCGTTCAAAGCCTTGTTGTGGTCATCCTTTGCTGCTGTTATCGTAGCCATCATACTTACAATTTCACAAAAACTCATGAACCTGAGAAAAACAATTGAAGCCATGGTTGGTGGATTTCAAACCATGCTCAATGCCATTTTGATACTTACCTTTGCATGGGCACTGGCACAGTTAACAGAGGACTTACATACCGCTGCTTTCATCAGTCAAATTATGGATAATTTATCGGTATCTCCGTATTTTATTCCTGCCCTGAGTTTTTTGTTTTCCGCATTGATAGCCTTTAGTACAGGTTCTAGCTGGGGAACTATGGCCATCATGTATCCACTGATATTACCATCAAGCTGGCTTATATTTATGAACAATGGCCTGGACCATGCCACCAGTATGATGCTATTCAACAATGTTGTTTCCACGGTGATAGCGGGATCCGTTCTGGGAGATCATTGTTCGCCGATTTCGGATACTACCATTTTATCATCATTGGCTTCCGGCAGTGATCATATTCAGCATGTCAGAACACAAATGCCTTATGTGCTTACGGTGGGTGTGGTTGCTGTGTTACTGGGAACCATTCCTGCAGCTTATGGCGTGCCGGTTTACCTTTGTTATGCCATTGGTATCGGGATTTTGTTTTTAATCCTGCGTGTTTTTGGAAAAAAATTGCCTGTAACAAAACTTTAAATTCCCTTTTTTGTTTTACCTTTGAATCATGATACTAAAATTAATCATACTCGCCATTGTTTTTGTGGGCTTGTCTGTTGTTGGACTGGGAGTACAGGTCTTTTTCAGTAAAAAGAAAAAATTCCCTGCAACCCACATCGGTGCCAACAAAAACATGAGAAAACTTGGTATCAGATGTGCAACAGCAGAAGAAGGTGGCTCCTGTGGTGCTCACAGGAAAATAGCTTCAGGAAAGCATACAAAATGATTTTTTGTGGCTTGTAAAGCTTTACAAGCCACATCAATGAATTTTATCCAATCCCCTGAAAATATCCAGTAATTTAAGGTTTACCACCGTGGTGCCTGAATAATAATGTGCAATAATTTCTTCATAGGGATAGCCGTTTTCTGCCATGTTCATAGCACCTTCCTGGCTTAATCCCACACCATGCCCGTATCCTTTACCAGACAATAAAACGTGTTCACCATCCACATCCACATCCACATCAAAAAAGGCAGATTTCAGAGAAAAGTAATTGCGTATTTCTTTTACAGGGATACTGACTGCTCCATATTTTATGGAAGGAATACGTGTTTTGAGCTTATGTTTTAGATCTTCATTTTTCATAACAGAGGTATTGACACCGTTGTTTTCAAGAAAAATACGCCATTCTGTCAGCGTGATACGGCGCTCCCAGGTGGCATGTTTTCCTGATAAACTGAACGTATCTTTCACAGAAACCAAATACGGCAGTTGGGATGACCAGACATCCTTGGAGTTGGCTGTTATCCCCCCGCTGTTGGAATGATACACCGCATTGATCAGTTGAAAGCTGGTATCTATAATTACGTTACCGGCAGTCTGTTTTGTTGCCGCAATGATGTCTGTGTCCATAGATTTTGACGGATATACCTGGCAATGCACCCCATCACATAAATTGAATCCTTCAGCTTCATGTTTGTGCAAATGTCGCAAGGCATACGTCCTGCACAGCACGGCCTGTGTTTTGTAATATTCCGGATGGGCATTGTACCCACCTTCGGCTTCTACGGTAGCAGCCACATAAGCTTCAAGCGGAACAATGTTGACGGCATGCAATACGGCCATATCATTAAAAAATTCCAGATCGCCGGTATAAACCCTTGCTTTCTTTTCTGAATGTATAGCATTGATGAAAAATCCTGAAGTACTGTCTGATACCAGGCGGATATAGTACCCGGCAAATTCCAGGCTGTCCGTTTTTACTTGTACCAGGCTGTCCGTTTTGTGTATGCGAAGATTTGTCATTGATGGTAATTGCATAATCACAGAATCACCAACAGCTAATTTATATCCTCTTTTTTGTGTTGTGATGACAAACCCATCAGCTTGCTCCTGATAAAACAAAGCAACACGCATATTTTGTGAAATCCCGTGGGTGGCAACACAGGCAAAAAGCAGCATGATGATGTAATGTCGGATAAACATTATTGTAAGGCTTTATACATTTTTTGTGCAACACGTGTTGATACGCCTTTTTCTCCTATCTTTTTACGGAGTTCACGGTATTTTTTCAACACCACATCATGTTTTTCATAGCCCGGCAGGATGGCTTCAAATTCTTTGTTGAGCGTGTTAAATGTCATCAAATGCTGGATCAGCTCGGTTACCACATCTTCTTTCATTATCAGATTAACCAGGCAAAACCGACGTATTTTAACAATCATACGTGCAATAGCAAATGAAACTGGATTTGTTTTATAGCAAACTACCTGAGGTACATTGAACAAAGCAGCTTCCAGCGTTGCTGTTCCGCTGGTTATCATGCCAGCAACCGCTTTGTCTAAAATATCATAGGTGACATTATGTACTACCTTAACATGCGGGTAAACCTCAGTGAATTTTTTATAAAAATCCCGGTCGATGCCAGGGGCCCCGGCTACTAAATATTCATATTCCGGGTGATTTGAAGACACTTTCAACATCAGCGGTAGCATTCTGGAAATTTCCTGTTTCCGGCTACCCGGCAAAACAGCTACAATAGGCTTATCTGAGAGGTTACATTGGCTTCTGAAAACAGCTTCAGACTGTGGTTCAAATTGATGTACAGCATCCAGCAGCGGATGGCCTTCATATTCCACAGTCATGTTGTAATCTTTGTAAAAATCAGGTTCAAAAGGCAATATCACAAACAATTTATCTACGTATTTGTGTATTTGATACACCCGGTTTTTCTTCCATGCCCACAGGTTTGGTGAGATGTAATGAAAAGTAGCGAAGCCTTTTTTGTGAGCCCATTTTGCCATGCGCAGGTTAAATCCCGGAAAATCAATGGTAATTAACACATCCGGCTGGAAGTTGATAATATCCTTTTTGGCAAAATTAAAATTATTTCTTATGGTTCCCAGGTGGGCCAAAACTTCAACAAATCCCATGATGGCGAGATGTTTATAATGCATCCTTAAGGTTGCGCCTGCCTGTTGCATTTTCTCACCACCCCATGCCAGAATTTCCGCTTCATGATCAATTTTTTTAAGGCCTTTAATCAAATTGGCCCCGTGAAGGTCTCCTGATGGTTCTCCGGCAATGATGTAATACTTCATAGGCTGCGTGTCAGGCAAATTTTAAAATCACGACAAAGATGACGTACAAAAACACAGAAATCAATATGCCGCGGCTGGAATATAAATAGTGCAAATAATTAAAAAGATAAAAAGGAAGCAAATTGGATACGGTAGCAAGGCTGAAAATTGGCAGAAACGTGCCTGTTTTTTTCATGTATGTGATGTATTCAACAAAATCCGCTCCCGGTCTGGATTTTATCAGGTAAAATACATATACCACCAAAACCGGTAATATCAGTCCTATCAACAAACCAAGCCATATTTTATTGAATTTCCTTTTGGGATTGACTTCTTTTTCACTCATTGTTTTAATCGTTAAATGACCATTCTGACATTATTTGCAAACTGTTAAAATCAGTTAAATCGGGTTTTACAGGGACAATAGCAACTTTATTTCGTTTCAACACATATTCATCTGTATTTGGTGTGCCATCCTCATTGTTTTCAAAGTATCCGGTAAGCCAGTAATATGGATTTCCGGAAGGATCCTGGCGTTTTTCAAACTCCCCCTGCCATACACCAAATGTCTGTCGGCATACTTCAATGCCTTTGAAATCTTCAGGATTGATATCAGGGATATTGACATTGAGCACAACCATTTCGGGCAATGAATTTTCCATGATTTTCGGAACTACCATCCTGATGATGTCTTCAGATAAGGTAAAATCTGCATCATATGTATGATTAAGCAATGAAAAACCAGCAGCAGGAATTCGATGTATTCCGGCTTCAAGCACCACGCCCATCGTTCCCGAATACATCACGGAAATGGCTGAATTTGACCCATGAATGATGCCTGAAAGCACCATGTCGGGTTTTTTGTCAAGCAATTGGTCAAGAGCAATTTTAAGGCAATCAACCGGGGTGCCGGAAACCACATAAAATATTACATCATCACTACGGGGAATTTCACGTACACGTAAAGGATGTTTTACTGTAATGCTATGAGATTTTCCGCTTTGCCCTTCTTCCGGTACAACCACCACAATATCGCCAAATTCTTTAGCTACTTTAATCAGGCTGTGCAGGCCGCGTGCATCAGGCCCGTCATCGTTTGATATCAATATGAAAGGTTTCGCCATAACCAAAATTTATTAATCGACAAAGATAGCAAAAGCAACGCATCCACAAACAACAAAACAATAATTTCGTTATTTTATCCTCTTTCATCGGAACAGTTTTCTTATTAATTCCTAAACATGAAAACAAGTTTGTTTTTTAGC
>JAQIDD010000361.1 GCA_027858215.1 Candidatus Delongbacteria bacterium
CTACTATGTATCATATCAATAATTATAAATTATAGTTTTATCGTGATGATTTGAAACAAAGTTAACAAATTTTATATAAACTTGAAAAAAAATTACAATCAAACAGCTTGCAAAATACCAATAATGTTTAATAATAGCAATATTTTCTGCTCATTTTAAGACATACATCTGTCCCAGACTTCAACACAGAGAACACATTTAAGGAAAAATTAAATTCTCCTGACATTTAATAACTACCTATGGCATAAGCTATATTGGATAGGATTTTTTTCCACGCAAAACCAGTAAATAAGCAAATTTCTTAAAAAAAACACACCATTGCGGTTGAAACTGAAAAATTTTGTCTGTTATTCTTTTTCTTTGTACTTTTATCTGAAATTTAATACATATTTCTAACATGATGGAAATGCTCAAAGATTTGTGGCAATTTTTGAAAGAACGCAAGAAATACTGGTTGATTCCCATTATCATTGTGTTGTTGTTGCTCGGCATATTAATCGTCATCGGTGGTGGCAGCTCCATTGCCCCTTTCATTTACACTGTTTTTTAAAGCATGAAAACGAACAAATACATATCAGCACTGAAATCTGTCTTGATCATTACAGTAGGGTTCATTGTGATTTACCTCACCAGTAAATGGATTTGGGCACTGTGGATAGCTGTAGCGATTGGTTTCTGTGGAATGGCATCAAAATACCTGACGGTTAAAATTGATTTCCTGTGGAGGCAATTGGCACGCTTGTTAAACCTGATCATACCAAATTTACTCCTGACTGTTGTTTATTTCATAATGCTTGTACCCATTGCCATGCTTTCGCGTTTGTTTACAAAACAAGATCATTTACACAAAAAAAATTCACCGGACAGTCTTTTTGAAAAGCAAGACAAAGCCTTCGATCCACCTTCATTTGAAAAACCCTGGTAATGTGAGCAAAAAAATACTTGGCATATCGGCTTTCTATCATGATTCGGCGGCAGCACTGACCATCAATGGTGAAATCATTGCCGCAGCACAGGAAGAAAGGTTTACGAGAGTAAAACATACTGAGACATTTCCCGTCAACAGCATCAAATATTGCCTTGACGCAAGCGGTCTAACTATGGATCACCTGGATGCAGTGGTGTTTTATGATAAACCATTTCTGAAATTTGAACGCCTGCTTCAAACGTATTATGCCTTTGCTCCAAAAGGCCTTGTATCTTTTTTGAAAGCCATGCCGGTTTGGTTGCATGAAAAACTGTTTATAAAAAAACAAATATACGATGGCCTGAAACAAGCAGGGAATTACGATAAAAAGAAACTGAAGCTTTTATTTTCAGAACACCACCTGTCTCATGCAGCCAGTGCTTTTTTCGTGTCTCCTTTCCGGAATGCAGCAATAATTACGATGGATGGTGTTGGAGAATGGTGTACTGCTGCTATCGGGTACGGAAATGGAAATAACATCAAGCTCATTCGATCTTTGAACTTTCCACATTCACCGGGTTTGTTGTACAGTGCGTTTACATATTTTCTCGGATTCAGGGTAAATTCAGGGGAATATAAAATGATGGGACTTGCTCCATATGGAAATCTGGAATATAAGGAAACCAAACATTTCATCCATTTGATCAAAACCCATTTGGTTGATATCAAATCTGATGGTTCACTATGGATGAATCAAGCTTATTTCAACTATGCCACAGGATTGAAAATGGTAAAAGAAAAAAAGTGGAAAAAACTTTTTGGATTTTCCCGTCGCAAGCCCGATTCACCAATAACTCAGCAACATTGTAACCTGGCGCTTGCTATCCAGAAAGTAACGGAAGAAATTGTGATAAAACTTGGATATGAGGCCAAAAAACTTACCAACGCAGATCATTTATGCATGGCGGGGGGCGTAGCTCTCAACAGCGTTGCCAATGGAGTGCTTGCCAATGAAGGGATTTTCAAAAACATTTTCATACAGCCCGCTGCCGGAGATGCCGGTGGAGCACCGGGAGCAGCATTGGCAATTGAACATATGTATTTTGGCAACGAGCGTAAAACAACGGTTAATTCGGATGCGATGAAAGGCGCTTACCTCGGGCCGGCTTTTTCAGATGAAGATGTCCGGCGCTTAAACAACATACATGACGCTGTATCAACGTATTTCAGTGATTATGACCATTTGACAAAAGTGGTTGCTGAAAAACTGGCTGCCAACAAGGTGGTGGGTTGGTTCAGGGGCAGAATGGAATTTGGGCCACGTGCCCTTGGCAACCGTAGTATCCTTGCAGACCCGCGTAACCCGGACATGCAGAAAAAACTGAATTTGAAAATCAAATACAGGGAAAGTTTCCGGCCGTTTGCCCCTGCAGTATGCGCTGAAGACTGCAGCAAAATTTTCACTATGGACTACGATTCACCGTATATGCTTTTTGTATCAAAAATCAAAGCGGGATACCGGAAAAACATGCCCGTAAATTACCATCAAATGCAGTTGTACGATAAGTTATACACCAAACGCAGCACTCTACCGGCCATCACGCATGTGGACTTTTCTGCCCGCGTGCAAACCGTCCACAGGAATACAAACCCTGATTTCCACCACCTGATAAGCGTTTTTAAAGGCCTCACCTCCTGCCCTGTACTTGTCAATACCAGTTTCAATGTCCGGGGCGAACCCATAGTTTGCTCCCCTGAAGATGCTTACCGTTGTTTCATGGCTACAGATATGGATTTTTTGGTAATTAACAATTTCCTGTACAATAAATCTGAGCAGCCCGTCCATGAGAATAAAGAGAATAAAAATTGATAAATGAATGTACTATAGCAAAAGTAAAAAAGTGTAAATGAAAAAAATTGCCTGGATTTACATCAAATTTGTTCAAAAAATATTGATCAATGTTCTTCTAACAATTGTGTTTTTGGTCATATTTCCAATCACTTGGGTTTTTTATATACTTGTTGTAAAAG